>JAKLJM010000070.1 GCA_023151145.1 Bacteriovoracaceae bacterium
CAAACAGAAATTATCTTAATGTCGATGACTGTTGTTTTGATTCTTTGTTCAATGGGTCTGGCATACTACATTTACGTAAAAAATGATCACCAAAAAATGCGTGATAGTTTAAAAGCGAAATTTTCAAATCTTTGGTCAATTTCAAACAACAAATTCAAAGTTGATGAATTATATGAAACAGTCATTATTAATCCACTTTATAAATTTGGTGGGTTTTTAGTTGATGTTGTTGAAACACATATCATCAATGGCGTTGTTAAAGCTTTAACAAAAGGGACAACGGAAACTGGTAGTTACTTAAATGAAACAAAGCCAGAGAAATTGGATATGGGAATTCTTTACATCGTTGTAGGGATGACAATTTTAATTACAGCAATTTTTAACGCTTTCATGTTTAGATAGTTAAGAGAGATTTATGGATCAGTTATTTTTAGTTCAATTTTTAATTCCTCTTCTTTGGGCCATTGGTTTTGTGTTTGCTCCATCGAATAACAAGAAAACCGTTAAACTTTATGCTTTAATTGGTTCGATTGTTACGCTTTTTTACACAGCAAAACTCTATGCAGCCCTACCAAATCCAGAAGTTCTTACAGAGCTTTTTAAATTTGAGATGCCATTGTTTTTTAATATGACCTATACCTTCGCAATGGATGGTGTCAGTGGAATTTTGGCCATCTTAAACATGTTCCTACTTCTGATTGTTATTATTGCAACTTGGAATGTAGAAACTGAAAAATTAAAACTATACTACTTTTTAATTTTTACATTGGTTTGGGCCGTAAATGGATCATTGCTTGCGACGAACCTCTATGCGTTCTATATTTTCTGGGAAGCAATGTTGATTCCACTTTTCATCTTAGTTGGTGTGTTTGGTGGAGAAAATAGAAGAATGGCATCGTTCAAATTCTTTATGATGACAGCAGCTGGATCAATTCTCATGTTAGCAGCCATGAGTTATATGTCAGCTCAAGCTTTCAAACTAAATGGATCGTATGACCTGACTTATGATGTAATTAAAAATTTAAACTTAGAGTTCGCAGGAGTTTGGTCTCCACAATCATTAATATTCTGGGCCTTCACCATCGCTTTCTTTTTAAAAGTTCCAGTATTTCCTTTTCACTCATGGTTACCAGACGCGCACGTTGAAGCTCCAACGGCGGGTTCAATTTTTCTAGCAGGTATTTTATTAAAGTTAGGGATTTACGGATTTATTCGTTTTGTTATTCCAATGTATCCAGAAGCAGTGGATGCAAACCGCGAGTTGATCATGTATCTCGGCGCAATTGGTGTTATCTACGGAGCACTAACGGCTTGGGTACAAAAAGATATCAAAAAATTAGTAGCGTTCTCATCTATTTCACACATGGGATATATCGTTGCTGGTATTTTTTCAAACAACCAAATGGCGGTTAACGGCGCAATTTACCAAATGATTGCTCACGGTATTTCAACGCCAGGACTCTTCATCGCCGTTCACTACTTATACATTAGAAGACATACAAAAAAATTAGAACACTTCGGTGGTATCGCCAAAACAATGCCGGTCTTTGCAGTTCTTTTCTTTTTAATTACAGCTGGGTCAATGGCAGTTCCAATGACTTGTGGATTCGTAGGTGAATTCATGATTACATTTGGATTATTTGAAGTGAATAAAGTTGTAGCGGTCTTAGCGGCAACTGGGATTATTCTTGGGCCAATTTATTTATTAAAAATGTATCACAAAACTGCTCTTGGTGAGATGGTTCATGAAGAGAATAAAAATCTTACGGATTTAACTTTCATTGAAAGTTTACCATTGATTGTCTTATGTATTATGACAATTGGATTTGGACTCTATCCAAAAATGGTAACAGTCTTCTTTGAATCTTTCGTAAATGGTTTTTTAAGTAACGGACTATAGGTCAGATATGGAACAAATGAATTTTTTAAACAATGTATTAGTTTTCATCGGATTTATCTCACTGGCCGTAGTGACGATTAACTGGAAAAGAGACGGAAGAATTCTAGGTTTCTTTTTTAACTTAGTTGCTTCATTGGCTTTTTTTGGAATGCTGTTTCAAGCAGACCAATTTCAATTATCAGAACTAGTGGTGATTGAAGGGAATAAAGTTCTTCTTTTAAAGATTACAGCATTTTTAAATATCTTAATGATGTTATTAAATGGTCATGAAAATCATGAAAAAGTAAAAAGCGCGATCATCATTAACTTCATGTTCTTAGGAAGCGTGTTCTTACTTGGTGCAACTGAACTCATTACATTTTATGTAGCACTTGAAACCATTGCTCTTCTAGGATATGCCCTTGTTTCTTTATCAAATTTAGAATTTTCAAAAGAAGCAGCGGTAAAGTACCTTATTCAAGGTGCAGTAATTTCAACAATCTTTTTGTTGGGAGTAGCGTTTTATTTAGGTGGAACGGGTTCTCTTGATTTAACAGCTCCACAAGTAATCAATCACCAACTCTATGCTATCGCTGTTGGGATTTTTATCATGGTTACTTTCTTTAAGCTTGGTGCTTTTCCTTTTCATGCTTGGATGGCGGATGTTTATTCAAATGTGACTTCAGGGAATTTAGCGACGAACTTTTTTGTTTCAAAAATTATTGTTGGTTTTAAATTTTTTATTATTCTTCAGGTTCTGATTCCAGCCTGTGAACCACAATTTCAAAACGTTCTCATCAAAGTGATTCAGTTAGTAGCAGTTGTTTCAGCCTTCTACGGAAACATTATTGCCGTTGTTCAAAAACAATGGAAAAGAATCATTGCTTACTCGTCACTGGCCCATACCGGTTACATGTTAATGGCAGTAGCATTAAATCCAGATGAAGCTTTTGAAAAACAATTAATCAGCTTCCTCGTTCTTTATTCATTAACAGCAACTGGAGTTATTTTAATTCTTAACCAATTTGCTCAAATTCATAAAGGTCGCGATTATCAATCAATTTTAATTTCGGGTTTTTATAAGAATAAAGTTCTATCTGTTTTATTGATTATCTTTGTTCTATCGCTTGCCGGTATTCCATTAACTTCAGGATTTGCTCTGAAGTATATGTTATTCACTAATTTCTTTAAAGAAGGTTTCACAATTGAAGCCGTAGCTATCTTAATCAGTTCTATTATCGGACTTTCTTACTACATTAAATTTGTAGCAGATCTGTTTGTTGAATCTGAAGAAAAAATGTCGTTACCTGTAATCCGTCCTAGCTATGGGGAACAACTTGTTCACTTGATTGCTGTCGTTGCTATCATTACAATTGGAATAGTACCGGCACTCTTTTTTCAAGTGAACTAAGGATTAATGACCTTAAAATACAGAATAAAGTTAAAAAACGAACGAATCGTTGGTCCCCTCATTCTCGAGGAGATTGGCGATTTGTTTCTTCAAAACCATCTCAAGGGCTCCGAAGATTGCCAGGTATTCCCTGTCGGTGATTGGAAAAAACTCTCAACCTTTCCAGAAATCACAAAATATTTAGAAGATTTGGCCAGACAGCAAAAAGTCAACGCTGAAGCTAGTCAACAAGCACCCATAAAAGATATTCCAAAAGAAACACTTCAAAAAAATGAAACAATAAAAATCGACGAACAACCGGACATCGATGAAGTAAAAGAGAAATCAGAAATTAGAGAAGCGACGAAAACCACTAGTGATACTGAAGCTGGTTTTAATGAGTTTAAATATTCTCGAGAACTACAAAAAGTAGACATCGATTATAAGGCCCTCGCTAAAAAACATGGTGTACCTGAAGTCGAAGAAATCGACGAAGACAAAACAAGAATTGTTAACAAAAAAGCGGCTAAACCTGTAGAGAAAACAGTTGTTGTAAATCAAGACTGGAAAATTGAACTAGAGCTACAACGCAAAAAAGAAGAAGAAGAAAAAGAAGCAAAAGAAAGAGCAAAAAGAGATGCAGATGAAGTTGTTCTGAAAAAAAGTGCCATCGAAAAAGCTGCTTCAGAGGCTGCTGTCGTGGTTCATGAAGAAGCGGACAATTCTAATGAGAGCACACAGTTTCTTCACTTAACGAAAGTTCTACCGTCAATGAACGCAGAGTTGATGCAAGCAGAAGTTGAGCTTGAAAACGAAAGAAAGGTTCAAGAGAATCGTGCAAGAATTGAAGAAGAAAGAAGAACATTGCATGCATCTCATAAAAAAATCGATGAAGAAAAAATATCGATGCCACCAAAGCGCAGAAAAGGAATGACCCCCATCATTGCAATTGCTTTTATGGCAATTTTTTATGTGTTGATGAATCCAGATGAAGAAGTAAAAAAAGATCTGATGGCGCATATGCCAGTAAAGTTTCCAGCAACATTAAAATATGAAAACGTTGAAGAATCTAAAAAGCTATTGGCAGAAGGTCGAACGCTTTACGCTGAAAATACATATCTAAAAAGGCTAAAAGCTTCTCAATATTTCGTACAATCCTTATCGAATAAATTTAGTGGTAACGAAGCATTGGGTGATTTGATTTTGGTTTACGCTGAAAATATGAAAAATACTAAAAAATCTCAAGAGAGTAATTTAGTAATTTATCGTCTCATTCAACTAGCTGAATCACGTATTTTGTTTGATCTTAATGCGGCAACGGGAACGGCATTGTTTTATAACAATATTGGAAAATCATTTACCGCAGTTAATGTTGTAAAAGATTATATAAAATCAGGATCAAAAGTATCTACCAAAATTTTAGGATATTACTTAGAAAGTTTAATAAACTCGCAAGACTTAGTTGCAGCTAGAGACATTTTTGAAAAATTAGACAAGACCCCTAAAAAATCTTTTGAAGTCTATGGAAGCATGATTCATTTTACCGAAATAGATAATAATTTTGAGAAAAGTTCAGCACTTTTAAAAGAGGGACTAAAGTATTATCCAAACTCGGTTCAGTTGTTATTAAAACAAGCAGAATATTTATTAAAAGAAAATAATCTAAAAGACTTTGAAGCAACATTGTTAAAGATAACGACACTCAATAGTGAAGGCTCACCTTTTTATACTGCCAAATATTTAGAGAATATGGGTTATCTTTCGGTGTTAAAAAAGAAAAACAAGGAAGCTGTTACTTTCTTTAAAAAATCATTAGCTCTTTATGAAAACGAGTCACTTAGAACGAAGCTATCAAACTTAGAATTAAGTGGAGATCAGTTTGCACAAGAACTCATTCTTGAAAGCAAAATTCAAGAACTGCTAAAACGAGCACGAGAAGAAAAAGAAAAATTAAACTGGGAAGGAGCATTCAGTTATTCAACAGAAGCCATTGATGCGAATCCAAATCATGTTGAATCGGTTTTACTGCAAACAGAAATGCAAATTAATCGTGGTCATTTTGAACAGGCGTTTTATTCGTTAAGAAGAATTCTTCAAGTCTATCCAAACAATGATTCGATCAAAAAAAATCTTGTTTTGGCATATCTATTCTCACTTCGATTTTCAGATGCACAAAAAGCACTCTTGGAGCTTTCACAATCTAAATTTTCTCAAACCGATGAGTATGCCTTGTTAATGGCGCAATATTATGAATTAACAAATAATACAATTCAGGCATCTAAGTGGTATTTGGAAGCTATAAAAAGAAATGCTTTGAATGATAATGCAATTTATAGATTGGCGAAATTCTACATGCGCTATAAGCAATTTGATAATGCCAAAAATAGAATTGTAAAAGCCATTGAACTTGATCCTAAAAATGTAGCTTATCATGTGCTAAATGCAGAAATCATGTATGAGAAAGATAGTCCGGAAGTAGCGATTGGTTATATTAGAGATCTGATGAGTGAAAATGGTGAAGATCCTCGTTATATGTCGATCATTGCGATTTTTTATTCTCGCTCAGGTCAAATTAAAGATTTTGAATTTTATTATAAAAAAGTTGTTTCTCAAGGAAAACGCGATGAAGATTTTTATCGCTACATGATTCGTCTAAATAAATTAAACGACAATGTGAATGATGTTATTTCAAACACCAATGAACTTTTAAAATTAAATCCAGGGGATTTAAAAACCCGAATGGAGTTTGGTGAATATCTAATGGATCTTAAAAAATATCCAGAGGCACTAGATCAATTCATGGATATTAAACAAAAGCTTTCAAGTTATCCGCGCGTGCATTTCAATATGGCGCGAGTGTATTTAATGACCGGAGACTTGAAGGCCGCAAAAATTAATGCTGATAAAGAATTTGAAATGAATCCTACCCTCGACACTTCTTTATATATTGTCGGAGAGGTTGCTCGACTTCAGGCAAAATACTCAGAAGCAATTGAGAAGCTGGAAAAGGCCATTGCCATTAACCCTAGATCTGTTGATTCGTTAATGTCGTTAGGTTGGATTAAATTGAAGCAAAACTTCTACAGTGAGGCTTTTGAGCTTTATAATCGTGCGTTTAGAGAAGATCGCAACAATCCTGAAATTCACAAGATGCTTGGGTACTGTTATAAGGCCTCTGGCCAACGCGCACTGGCAAAAGAAAAATTCGAAGACTACCTAAAACTTAGTCCTGGAGCTAGTGATCGTGCAGAAATAGAGGGTTTAATCCGTCTATTACAATAATTCCCGCTTGTCATTTCCTCAAGAACTCATTAATATGACACTTACAAAAAATGCGGAGGATTGGCTGAGTGGTCGAAAGCGGCGGTTTTGAAAACCGTTGAACCGAAAGGTTCCGCAGGTTCGAATCCTGTGTCCTCCGCCACTTTTTGTATAAACTCTCTAGTTCGAACTTTTAATGGAGATGTGGGTGAGTGGTCTAAACCAGCACCTTGCTAAGGTGTCGTACGGGAAACCGTACCGTGAGTTCGAATCTCACCGTCTCCGCCACTTTTAATAAATCAAAAATTTTTTTTTATTTTCTACTTAATCTCTTTGAAGAAGAGATGTAATTCGTAAGCTTTCGTAGAAGTTTCTTTCGTCGTTGCTTCTTTAGAAGGGAACTCATTAATCCACATTTCATAGATTAATCCATCTATGCTTTCACTTAAATTATCAGCAATCCACACATAATCACCACCCTTAGCTTTTAAAGCTTTAATTTCCTTTTTAAGTGCTTCTTTATTCTTAGAAAGTAAATCAACAGCCTTTACACCGTCGTGATTGTAATAAAGCTCATAATAAGTTTGAGCGAGGGTTGAGTTACTGACAGGTGAAGATTTATATTCTTCGAGGTCAGCATACTTAGTAGCTGAAGCAAGATGGGATTTCATTTTTTGATCGAGATTTTGAGAATGATTTTTTTCAATTAATTTTGCCAGCTTTGAACCAATCGGATTGAAAATGGATGCTGAACTATCGGCTATCATGCTTAAAATTTTTAGATCCTTAGCACTTGATTTGGAGTATTTGATCACAGCATCGCGAGCAAAGCTTTCTTTGTAATTCTCTTTTCCAAAATCCACAAAGTCAGAAAGATAATTAGGGTCCATTTCATTTTTATAATCCCCAAGACAAATCTTACATGCAATATCTTTCCCTTTACCAGTATCTGTATTGTCAAAACAACATGCACTACAACCATAAGAAAATTCGATATCCTTAGTATGTCTAAAACCTAAATTATGAAGAGCTTCGTGAAAGATAGTTTCTTGGATTTGTTTCAATTCATCCTTACGATTTTGAACTTTGTTTTCAGGAAACTTTGGATTTAGTGAGACGAAAGGATGATGGATATTTTTCGTTTCCATCTTTTGCCCCTTCTTCGTTGAAGCATGAGCTAGAGTCCCTTCCCAATCATAACCAGTCTCGGAGCAAACGAGAGAAATTTTATCATCTTTAAAAAGTTGAGTGAGATCAAATCCATTTTTTAAAGCACCGGTCATTTTTTGTTTATTTTTTTGGGCCAGTTTAGAAAGACATTGCAATCCAGTACTCACCGACTCTTTAACGACATCTTTAAAGCTATCGCCCCACTTATTAAAACAATCTTGTTCAATTTTAAAACCAGTTCCAGTTTTATGAAGTTTGCCATTGATCTTTTCACCGATCGATAAGCTTGTAGTAGCAAGTTTATCTAAGTGAGATTGAATCGCCACTTGAAAACATTCGGTATTCTCTTGAAGATTGTTGATAACTTCAAAAAATATAACATCATAATTTCCATCAAAGTCTTTATCCATTTCAATAGAGACTTTAGATTTTTGAGCATCATAAATTGAAAAAGATTTTTTATAATCAAACTTACTATCAAAGTTTGTATCTTGTTCTGTCATTAAATAATATTCACCAAGATCATGAGTCTCACGGTAATCAAATTTTTGATCAAAATTACGATCTTCTTCAAGCCGCGAAAGTTTTGAACCTTGATAAAATTCTAGGCGATCTGTAAGGCCATCTTGATTTAAATCAAACTCTTTTTTAGTGGTATTGGCCAAAGTAGAAAGGGTTATTAAGGCTAAAGAAGTGATTAAGAGTGATCTATTAAATGTTCTATTGATTGGGGAATTCTTCATTGGATAATTATAGCTGACTTTAGGAAAACTCGTTAGCGGGAAAGAATGCACCAAGGGACAACGTCGTATTATCAGTTACTTAACTTAAGAGCCTAGGCCCTAAATTTTATTCATAGATACCTAAAATTTTTGACAATAGGCCCCTCGTTGATTATAAAGGACTCATTGCGCAGTCGTAGCTCAGCTGGATAGAGTACTTGACTACGAATCAAGTGGTCGCAGGTTCGACTCCTGCCGATTGCGCCATTTTCAATCTTATTCCAAATATTTTACCTTAAATTTAGTTACATAAACAAACAAATGGATAATCGTCATAGTAGTTACAAGAGATGTCCCTTTAATTCCATGAGAAACTATTGCCATTCGTGGCAACGGTAATAGTGTCAGTGGTAATGTCACTAGTATAATCCAAGCAGTTATTGCCAGATCCTCCATCGTTAGCAACCCCTGAATACCAATCGTTTCCATTCCATCCAACCCAAGTATTCATGTCTTTAAGATTTGGACCGTTGCTCACCATTGATTGTAGTGAGTTC
>JAKLJM010000071.1 GCA_023151145.1 Bacteriovoracaceae bacterium
AAAAAAGATGAAGGTAATGAGGAAGTTGGATTAAAGGTAACGATTCTAGAGTAGTGATTTTAGATAACTTTCCACACGATCAAAAATAGATTTATTTAATTGCTCACGATGTTGGTATTGCATTTTCACCAAGTCGCATTTTTCTTCAATCGCAATTTTTTCAATAAAATCTAACAGCACCGAGTGAATGGTATTGGGTTTAACCTTTAGACTTTTATTGGTTTTAATTTCTTTTATATGCAGGATTTTTCCGAGAACATGGTTAGGGTTTATCTCGTAGCTTAAAACACCTAGGCATTCATCTTGTTGAAAAGCGCCAATGAGCTGATGGCCTCGTTTGCTTTCGTGACGAAGAGAGAACTCATAATAAGATAAGTGATAGTCTTTAGAATTTAAAATTCCAAAAGCTTTTTCAAAGTCTTCCTTGACTGTAATGAGGCGTATATCCATTCTCTTAAGGATATCTTAAAATTAAAAAAGTCCAAGCGAATTCTTAGGAAAAAATCATGCAATCACTGGTATGATCATTTTTGTAAGGAGCTACCATGAAAAAGTTATTTCTTTGTCTGAGTATTTTGATCAGTTTTAATCTCTATGCAGAGATGAGTATATTGATTTTGGGAGACTCGCTGGCCGAAGGCTATGGTCTCGATGAATCTATGGCGTTTCCACGCGTGGTTGAAAAAAAACTCATTGAGAAAAAAAAGAACGTAAAAGTGATAAACGGTGGAGTCAGTGGAGCTACAAGTGCCAGTGGAATTCAGCGATTGAAATGGCATCTGAAAAAGCCAGTAGATGTTTTACTTTTAGAATTGGGTGCCAATGATGGGCTAAGAGGGTTAAGTGTTCCAGATACTAAAAAGAATTTAAAAGAAATTATAAAATTTGCAAAAGAAAAAAAAGTAAAAGTAATGCTTTTAGGAATTTTGATGCCGCCAAATTATGGTGCAGATTATACCGGACAATTTGAAAAAATGTATAAAGATGTCGCCAAAGAGGAAAAAGTTCCATTCCTACCGTTTCTCTTAGATGGTGTGGCCGGAAATGCCAAACTTAATTTGCCAGATGGGATTCACCCAAATCAAAAAGGGCATGAAGTGATAGCTGAAAAAGTCGTAAATTTTTTGGAGAAAAATATATGAAAATCACTGTTGAAAATGTGAACAAATCGTTTGAGCAAGGAAAAAATAAAATTCATATTTTAAAAGACATCAGTCTTAATGTTGCTGACGGAGAAATCGTTGCTCTCCTAGGAAAATCAGGGAGTGGTAAAACAACTCTTTTATCAATGCTTGGTGGTCTTGAAAAGCCCGATAGCGGAAACATAACCATCGATCAAACGAATCTTTATAATAAAACAGAAAGTGAATTATGTGATTGGAGAGCTCAGAATATTGGAATAGTCTTTCAACAATTTCATTTAATTGCTCATCTAACGGCGAAAGAAAACGTGAGTCTTCCGCTTGAAATTTTAAATCGCGACGCTGAAAGCGAAGCAGAGATGTGGTTAGATAAAGTTGGTCTTAAAGAAAGACTTACTCATTATCCAACAATGTTATCCGGGGGAGAACAACAACGTGTTGCTATTGCCCGCGCCATGGTCTCAAAACCTAGACTAATACTTGCCGATGAACCAAGTGGAAATTTAGATGTTGAAACCGGTAAACGAGTGATGGATTTATTATTCGACATTGTGAAACAAAATAAGACAACCATGGTTTTAGTGACTCATGATGAAGAGTTGGCGAAACGGGCAGACAGAATTGTTCATTTAGTTGCAGGAAAATGCCAATGAAATTAAAGTTTATTCAACAGACTTTACGCTCTTCCAAAGAATTTAATTTCTTTTTTATCCTTTGCTTTTCCTTAGGGATACTTGGACTAATTCTAGTTGAATCGTTTAAAGCTGGAGTAGAAGATCGAGTTTCTAAACGTGCAAAAAATTTTATTGCTTCTGATTTGTCGATATCGTCAAGACGACAATTCACAGAAGTTGAAAAAAAGAATATTGAAGAAGTTATTAAGAAAAATAATTTAGAATATTCTGAATGGATTGAAACCTATTCTTTAGTTTCATCTGTTGAAAAAGCTAAACTTGCCGATCTCAATTTTGTGGCAGCTAAATTTCCCTTTTACGGTGGAGTCATATTTGAAAATGGCGAAAAATCAAATACAGCAGATTGGGAAACCTTAAGTAAATCACCCGTGTTGTGGTTGAGTCGAGATTTATCTTGGGAATTGAAAGTAAAAGTAGGTGATCAATTAAAGATTGGAGAGTCTACTTTTCAAGTTGGTAAAGTTTTTACAGAAGATCAATTTAGTTCTTTTCGAGGTTTCAATTTAGCGCCTAAAATATTTCTTTCAAAAAACTACTTAGCAGAAACTAAATTAATGCAATTTGGTTCAACTGGATCGTTTGCTTATTTATTAAAGATCAATGATCAAAATGAGACTTTAGTTCGAGAAAATTTTAGCAAAATTATTAAAGATCAAACCATAAAAATTAAAGGGCCCAAAGAATCCAGTGAGCAAATTGCTCGATCACTTAACTACTTATCAGATTACCTAGGACTTATAACGCTTTTAACATATATTCTAAGCTTAATTGGACTGTATTATTTTACTCATCATTTTTTATCTAAGGGTTTAAAGTCGATTGCTCTTTTTAAAGCTCTTGGCTTTACTCCTCAAAAAGTTTTTATTTTAAATGCCGCGCATTTAATAATATTAAGTCTAATTTCATTAGTTGTCTCATTTGCAGCAATGTTGATCATGGTGCCCGTTTTAGAGTCGCTGCTATTGGCTAGAATTGGTGAAGAATTTAAACTCTTATTTACTTCTGGCGTCGTTTTAAAAGTGAGCTTGTATTCAGTCATCGGTTGTCTTCTCTCTCTTCTTCCTTTAATTCTTGGTGCCGTCAAAATCCCCGTTAATACTGTTTTGCAAGACATCCCTCAAGAGTTAAAAAGGTTAGCTTTTTGGTATTATCTTCCCTTGTTTTTTTATGTCGTTTTGATGGCCGTAATTATTTCTCACTCTATTAAAATTGGTATTGTATTCATATCAGCTTTACTGATTTTAGTCGGGTTGGGGTATCTGTTCTTTAAAACCTTCAGTGTTTTATTGGAAAAATCAGCTAAAAACAAAAAACTCGAAATTAAACATGGCTTTTTGGCACTTTCTCGTTACTTTCATTCCTCGTTCACAATATTTATGAGTTTGTTGTTAGGTGTAACCCTAATTGTTTTAATTATCCAAGTAGAGGCTTCACTAAGAAATGAATTTACTTCTACCACTGAGCTAAGACGCCCAGACCTCTTTATGTTTGACTTACAAGATAATCAAGAAGAGGCATTCAAAAAATTGCTTAATGAGCAAAAACTAAACGTAACAATGTTTTCACCAATGATCCGTGGCAGATTAACTGCCATTAATAACGGTGCAATAGAACAAAAGAAAAGCGATCAAGAAGAAACGTTTGTAACTAGAGAAGAGGAAAATCAAGAAAGATTTAGAACGAGAGGAGTGAATCTAAGCTATAGAGGAAAACTTTCATGGTCAGAATCAATCACGAAAGGAAAATTTTTTAGCGGTAGGTGCGATGGTGAAAAAATTCCTTGTGAGATTTCATTAGAAGAATCCTATGCCAGAAGAATGAACGTAAATATCGGAGATAAATTAACTTTTGATGTTAGTGGAATTGATATCGTTGGTGTCGTTACAAGTTTTAGAAAAGTGAAATGGACGAGCTTTGAACCTAATTTCTTTATTCTTTTTCAACCAGGTCTACTAGAAGAAGCTCCTAAAACATTTCTAGCATCTTTCAAAGTAAAATCCATTGAAGAACGTAGAGAAATATTTCAACTTATTTCAAATAATTTTGCCAACGTCTCGCTGTTAGAAGTTTCTGAAGTCGTACGTAAAATAACTGAGATTTTTGAGTTGATGGCTTTTTCAATTAAAATTATATCGTTTCTTTCTCTCGCTGTAGCCTTAGTCGTAGTTTGGGCCGTTAGCTTTAATCATTTAGAATTAAAAATAAAAGAGATGAAGTTGTTTTTCTTAATGGGAATGACTGCAGAAAAAAGAGAGACAATATATAAGATTGAATCATTTTTGTTAACTTCTATGAGTATTGGTTTAGCTATTTTCTCTGGAACACTCATTACTTTTTTAGTATTAAGTTTTGGATTTAATATAACGTTAGAAATTAGGGCATTATATTTAATATCATTCTTGATCATTTTGTTTATCATTTTAAATGCACTGCTTTTATTCAAAATAAGAAACCTAGTTAAGCGATCAGAAAAAGCGTTAATTACTTTTTAAAGAGTAATTAACGCTTTTTTATTTATTCTTCTTCGAAATTGCCGATAGGTTATCATCGTAAACATTTTTCAAAGGGAAAATAAACTATGAAGTATCTACTTTTATTGGCATGTGTTGTGTCTTTTTCTACTATGGCAGAAATGGGGGAAGGACCTTGTAAAGAAGATCGTGAAAAATTCTGTAAAGATGTTAAGCCAGGTGGTGGAGCGATTGCCAAATGTATGAAGGAGCACAAAGATTCTTTCTCTGCAGCTTGTAAGGAAAAATGGGAAGAAAAAAAGGAAGAAATGAAAGAAAAAAGAGAGAAGATGAAAGATGCTTGTGAAGAAGATATGACTAAACATTGCCCAGATATGAAAGGTAAAGAAAGAATGAAATGTATGAAAGAGAAAGAAGCAGATTTATCGGAAGGGTGTAAGGCAACAATGCCTAAAATGAAGAAGAAGTGGAAATAAAATTAGTTACAAAAAAGCCCCACAGTAGTGGGGCTTCATTATAAAGTTTTTTCTCATTAAAATTAATCATGCCATTCAACATTTCCAGAACCTAAATGATAAAGTGCTTTTTTTATTTCAACGTCGCCAGATTTAACAGCATTAGAAATAATTTCTGATCTATCCATTAAGTCAAAAGCCACACCATTTACGTTTGACCATGATTCAACTTTGACTCCATCTGAATGCTTTAAACCCGAGAACTTTTTCAATCGAGGATGAAGATCTTTCACTAAGTTGTTAAGCCAAATACTACCAGCGTCCCCACCATTCAATGTTCCCAATGCTGCTTTGACTGCGCCACAAGATTCATGTCCCATAACAACGATTAAGTTACTTCCCAAATGAGAGACGGCATACTCAATTGAGGCGATGGTTGAACTGTCTAGTGCTTGCCCTGCAGATCTAATAACAAAGATCTCACCAAGTCCTTGATCAAAAACTAATTCTGGAGGCACCCTAGAGTCTGAACAAGATAGTACGATGGCGTAAGGTGATTGACCTTCGACTAATTTTTTTCGTTCTTTATGGCCATGGCCATCAAGGCGCAATTTTCCAGTGAGGTATCTTTTGTTTCCGTTTGCGAGCTTCTTGAACGCTTCTTCTGCACTCACTGGCCCTTTATGTCTTTCGTGGCCATGTGATTCTTTTGCTTGGTTGTTTTTGTTGGCATGGCTATCACTTGCATGAGCATCAGACTTTGCCCAAGTGTGTTGAGTTAATGATGACACAAGTATTGCCACCAAAATAAATTGAAGTTTTTTCATATAGATTCCTTATCTATTTAGTTATGCTGCTTTAGGAATATAAAGGTGAAAATTAGTACCATGGTTTTCAGGATGAATTTCAATGGCCTTACTTTCTACTTTAAATTTTATATTATTTAAATCTAAGAATAATTTTACTAAAGGCATTCCAAAACCATTGCCTGATTCTCCGCGAGTCCCTGGCCGATTTGCCTTTTTGTCGTAGAGAAACATGTTTTTAATTAATTCCTCGTCCATGCCGATGCCTTGATCTTTGATCGTCAATTCTAATTCGTGATCATTTTCATGAACTTTAATGGTGACGATTGAGCCGGGCTCAGAGTATTTAATGGCGTTAGAGATTAAGTTACTCAATACGTTGTTAATAAAACTTTGTTTTTCTACTGTGATGACAAACGTACTATTTTTATCTTTTTCTAAGATAAGTGAAATACTTTTATCATTTAATTGTTCTTGGAAAATAGACTTGGTGTATTCAAATATTTCATCAATACTTACTGGTGATTTGTTAAATTTCTTTTTTCCACTCATTAAGCTTTGTAATTCTCTAACGGTATTAATAATTTTGTTCATGTTAGAGCATGAGCGATTAATACGGTCTAAGATTTTAACATTATTCTCATCTAAGTTTTCTTGATCCTGTAAAAACTCCGTGCACATTGAAATAATTGACAATGGGTTAACGAGATCATGACAAAGAAGCCGAATGAGAATTAAGTTTTCTTGGTATCTTTGTTCAAGAAGACTATCTTTATGTTGAAGTTCTTCGGACACTTTATTTAGCTCTCGATTTCTATCATATACTAAAGTTTCTAATTTTTCATTGAGTTGACGAAGAGTGTACTCATTACTCATTCTTTCAAATTCGACACTTATTCTATTACTTAAAATGTTGAAGATCATTTTAAGTTCATCTGGGTTTTGAAAACCATTTTTACAAAGTCCAACCAGAACACCAATCACATCGCCTTTATGACCCATAAGTGGAGCGCCAATATAAGAAGCAAATTGTTGATTTTGAAATTCAATACTTTTATTTTCTGAAGGGTGAATCATACAGACTGATCTATATTGAAAAACATTTGAGCACGGCATTGATTTAAATTGATATTGGAGATTATTAAGATACTGCTGATCGAGATATATACTATCAGTCATCATTGTTTCTTTATCATTCGAAATTCTTGCAATGAAAACGCATTCGAGATGATACTGTTGGACAATTTTTTTTGTGATTTGTTGAATAAATTTTAGACCACTCTCTGAGTTTCCAATATTTAAAATTTGACTAAGTGAGTCTAGGTATTTGGTCATAAATTCTCCAATGTCTAGAGCTCATTATCGAGGATAAATAAGTTTTTATTAATCTGGGTAAATAGTGCTATTGGCCATAGTTGATTAAAAAAAGAGGGCATTGAGAGTAAGTAGTTATTAAAATTCACAAGGTAGTTTTTTTAAAAAACTTGGTTACTATATAACCATGAAAATAAAATACACTTTATTGTTATCGTTGACGGTTTTACTCGGTTGCATGGCAGAGCTTAGTAAGCCCAAAGTATCAATTACTCAATATGCAAAACAAGTTGCAGAAATGAATCACGTTGTTCAAAAACTGATGAATGAACCAGATGCTAAAGTGATGCATGATATGGCCTTTGGGGTTGAGAGTGCCCGAATGGTGCTTTGTGATCCTATCGGTGAAGAATGTAACTTGTACTACAAACTTATAAACAAAATGGTCAATCTAACAAATGATGGAGAATTAAGTGAAGCAGACAGAAATCTCCTCATTCAAATGAATAATCAATTACAAGATGAAATCAAAAGAACTGAAGCCATCGTAATCAAAGATTGGCATGAGTTTATTTCTAAAGAAGAGGGGAGTGAACCTCAAAAATGAGCAAAAAAATGATGAAGCTTTCGTTGTTTTTGTCTGTTTGTTTTTCAGTGAATTCATTTTCACAAGAAATTCGTACGGTGGCTCAAGATAATTCTTTTTTTAAATATGATACTGCAAATCCAAAAAAACTTGGTCTCTGTCGAGAAATAGCAGAAGCAATTTCTGAAGCTGAACCAAGTTTGAAGTTTACAGGATTGAATAAAGCTATTCCATTAGCGAGAATTGAAGACTTTCTGCAATATTCAAAAATTGATTTATTTTTTTGTATGTTAAAAACGGAAGAGCGGGCAAAGAAATTTCATTTTATCGATATTCCACTCTACACCATTAACCATGTAATCTTAGCTAAATCTAGCGATGAAGTATTAAAAAATCCAAACTTAAACCTTTATGAGATTTCAAAACTAGGAACAATTTTGGTGAATAAAGGAAGTGCTTTAGTTGGAGATTTAAAATATCAAGGAATTCGCTTTCAGGCCGGGGCAAAAGATGATTCTCAAATTTTAGACATGTTAGAGAAAAATCGAGGTAGATTTTATTACGCACAAGACATGACCATTCGATATGTTCTGCAGAAAAAAAAATTATCTAACAAATATACTTTCTACCCTAAAGTTTTTAAAACAGAACAGCAACTCATTGCTTATTCAAAAAAATTAAACCCTGACGTTGTTAGTAAGATTTCAAAAACGATCAAACAACTGCAAAAACAGGGAAAACTTAAATCCATCTATCAAAAGTACGCCTTAAATCAAATTTTAGGGCTAGAAAATTTTTTAGTACAATCAGAATAGTCTCAAGCTAGTTTAACCCTTTTTGTTCGAAAACATATTGAAGTGTATTGACTCCTGCTCTTACTGAAGAACATTTGGCTTTACATGAATTTACTAAAGCTCTTGTTAAACCCGTTGCGATATCAGACGTTTCATCTAAATCAAAATGAGCATTAAAGACTAATTGATCATAATCGACCAATGGGGATTGCCCTTTTTTAGTTCGTTTTTCATTGGCAATATCAAAGTCCTGCTTTCCTTTCCATAATAAGCTTAATGTAAAATCAGAAGTCGCATTCCATGCACCTTCTAGGTATGGAGAATAAAGAAGTTTACTCTGTGTATCTTTAAATCTGCTGGCAGAAAAATCTTTCATTTTTTCATACATTCTTTGTCTCTTGGCTAGTCGAGAGGCAAAGAAATCGGCCATACCTTCAATGACAGGAACTGAGTGAACTGTTTTTAAGTGATCAGACATCGCAACATGGGCAAATTCATGATAGATGACTTCAGGAATCATAGCAGTATCAATGAAATAATATTTTTCGACGAAATATTTATCCATTCTTTTGGTTACTTCGATTGATCCGTAAATAATGGCCAAGATACCTAAGTTTGTCACAGCTGTTTCAAGTAAGTAACTTTGA
>JAKLJM010000072.1 GCA_023151145.1 Bacteriovoracaceae bacterium
TGAAAAACCCTTTTTTAATTAAGAGTTCAGAAGCTTGGATGGAACGTAATCCGTTTTCACTCATGATTAATAGAGGTAGCGTTTTAGATTGAATCTCAACAAAACGCATATTTAATTCTTCCAGAGGAATTCTTACCGCACCATTAATTTGTACGGGAGCAGTATATGTTCTGTGAGAGACGTCCAAAATAATAAAATCAAGATTAGGGTTGTTGTAAATTTGAAAAGCACGATGAGGAGAAAGATCATTGTAGGGACGACCCATTAAAATCATTTGGTCATCAATTTCTTCGCCGTTTTTAATTCTAATAAGATGATTTCTTTGGATCATGATGGAGAAGTCGAGTTTTTCTTCCATGCGATTAATATTTTTTTCAATATTACTCAAACGTGAATTCATAAACTCTAACATTTGAAAAATTT
Source organism: Bacteriovoracaceae bacterium (assembly GCA_023151145.1). Taxonomy (GTDB): domain Bacteria; phylum Bdellovibrionota; class Bacteriovoracia; order Bacteriovoracales; family Bacteriovoracaceae; genus Bacteriovorax. Next base: position 424 of record JAKLJM010000072.1, read on the forward strand.
TAATATCCATCTATCCCCCAAGATTAGCAAAAGCTAAAAACCTTTAGCTAGTTTAACTTAGGGGAGAAGGGGCATAAAGCGTGAGCAAAAAGATCCTAAATAGCACCGCTCATTTTTAGGATTTCAACCTTTTGTTGATCAGTTAAATGCTCAAAGTGACAATGTAATCTATTAACAGCATGAGACTTCGAGAACTTAGTAAATAAGTCAGTCGCTTCAGAAATATCAAAGTAGTGTTTCTTTTCAGTTCCAAAAAGTTTCCGGACTACTTTCATCGGATATTTGCTGCGAATTTCTTCTTCGACATAATACTTAGAAAGTCTTCCCGTAGATGAACATCGAATAAATTCGATGTTTTCACTGGCCAGATAGGCTTGGATATTATTTAAAATATGTTCTTGAGGCTCATTAAAAGATTCAAAAATTTTCTGTGGTATTTGGTTTTTAATAATAGCTTCAGCGTAAGGGCTCTGGCTTCGTTTTAAGACTTTCATCAGGAACTGATCATCGTGTTCGATATAGTCTTCAATGCTAGCTGGAATACGATATTCGTTTGGTGTTTTTTCAAAATAACGGTAAAGCAGTTGCTCCAAACAAACTGCACGGTAATGAAAATAAACCATGATGAACATGTGATAACGAGATAATAAAAAGTCATCAAATGTAACCACCGCACGTTCGTTGATGCCTAGAATTGCTTTTCCTTCAAGGATACACATTTCTAAGTTATCAAGCATCCAATCAAGATCATAGGAACCATAACTTACTCCGCAAAAATAACTATCGCGCAATAAATAATCCATGCGATCACAGTCAAGTTCAGAAGAAACCAATTGGCTTAACATGGGAAAATAATTAATTCCCTTTAGAGTAAAATAATTGTCATCTGTTGAGACACCGACAATTAAATCTGCAATATGGCGTCTTTTAACGCCGAATTGTTTTTCTACCAATTCAAATGCTTCTGCAAAAGATGAATCAACAATTGATTTGATGGTGTAGTCTTCGTGAGTTGCTTGGCGATCACGGGTGCGATCTTTTTTAGATAAATATAATTCTGGAATTTTTAATTCCGACAACATAGGCATCACAGTTTCAGTTGAGTGAGATAAGGGAGCGTGGCCTACGTCATGTAAGAGACAAGCTAGTTTAAATGTTTCTTTTAATCGTTGATGATCTTTGGTTAAGTCAACGCCCCTGAATAATCGATCAAACGCTTTATCGGCGATATTCATAACGCCAATCGAGTGAATGAAACGAGTATGAGTTGCACCTGGAAAAACAAATTCTGAAAAACCAAGTTGTTTAATATTTCTTAAACGCTGAAAAAACTCGTGTCTAATTATAGGAATTTCAGCTGGCGAAATATGAATTGAACCATGTACTGGGTCGCGAATTTCCATTTTTATACACTCACTTTTTCTAATGTAGAGAGATTATCTTCAAGCCAATTCATGATGTCGAGAGATTCAAACATCGGGTCCCCATCGATAAAAAGACAAGGAACAGTTTTTCGGCCCGTAATCATCATCAACTTTTGCATGTTGTTGGTATTTTCATAAATATCTAAAAAAGTAACTTTAATTTTATTCTTTTCAATCACGGTCAATACTCTTTGGCAGTATGGACAAGCATCAAAATAATAAAGTTCGAGTAATGGGGAATGCATAAAATTGCCCTTAAATAAAAAAGGGGGCAAAGGCCCCCTAATTGTTCTTTAATTAATAATCGTCGTCATCATCAAATGAGTCTTCGTCACTTGCTTTACCTTTAGCGTATTGTTCATCTTCATCAAAATACGAATCATCAGAGTCTACGTCTTCAGGTTTATCAAAGGCATCGTTGTAGCCCCATCCATAAGAATATTTTCCTTCAGCTTCTGTTTGAAAATCATCATCTTCAGGATCGAAATCATCAGATGCATCTCCAGATGGTTCAGCTTCAAATTCTTCATCTTCCTCTTCACCAGCAATATCATCTAAAGGAGCGATTTCGTCATCAATTTCTTCATCACCAGATAGATCACCATCTAAGTCTAGATCATCATCTTCATCTTCATCCGATAACGGGGCAATTAATGTTGATTTTTTATATTTTAAAATCGCTTCTTCGCGCGATAATTTTGAATCTTTTTCTTTTTTTGCTGGAGACTTCGTTTCTACTTTTTTTGTCGTAGATTTTGTTTCAACTTTCTTTGCTGGGCTAACTTTTTTTGCAGGAGTTTTTACTGCTGATTTTTTTACGGGTGTAGCTTTTTTTACAGGAGCTTTTGCCGCTGGTTTTTTGGCTGGAGCTGCTTTTTTAGCAGGAGCTTTTGCCGCTGGCTTTTTGGCTGGAGTTGCTTTTTTAGCAGGAGCTTTTGCTACTGGTTTTTTTACAGGTGCCGCTTTTTTCGCAGGAGCCTTGGCTGCTGTTTTTTTCGCCGCAGCTGCTTTTTTAGCAGGAGCTTTCGCTGCAGGTTTTTTTACTGGTGCTGATTTTTTAGGAGCTTTTTTTGCCACTTCAATACCCTCGTTTTTTAGAATGTGAAACTGGCATCAGTATAGCTTTAAAAAAGTAAATTTTTCAAGGGATTTTAGGCTTGATTCATTAATGTTCAAGGATCTTAAATTCACTCGTTTCACTTTGGGGAATGAGGTTTTTAATATTGACTTGCCCCATTAAATCATTAGGGCTAATAGAGAGCTTTTCTCTTAGTGGAGGTTCTTCTTCGTAGTCATTGGCACCTGCGCGAACTAATTTGTTTAGTTCGACGAACTTCGTAGAATAATAATTTCTAAGAGTTGAGTATGCTGATGTGGAAGCCGATGTGACACGCAGTGGATGTTGAGTTGTTCCATCGTTTGATAAATCAGTTCCTTGTCTAGGGCCAGGGAAATAGGCGGAGTAAAGGCCTGGGCCCAAGGCCGGATTTCTGTGATAGGTCGTCTGATAATAAATGTTGTTGGTAGAATTTCCACCATCACTTCTTTTCGCCAAGTAAGTCGAAATCATATAAGGCAGCGGTTCAATTCCACAAACTGGTACATCTTTGGTGAAAAAATGCCAAAAACGTGAAGCGACATCTAATTTACAATCTGGTTCTGTTAGTGAAGGTGGAGGATCTGTCGCAGGATTATTGACTCCGCCATGAATAGTAAGAGCTGCTTTTAATCCTAATGCAGGATTACTCGCAGAGGCAGTGGTTTTGACTGAAGTCGCGACACCATGTAGGGCCTGCATGTATGTATTAACTGAATCAATATTATTTAACAGATATTGTTTGATGATGGCCTCAACATCTGCAGGTGTTTTAAATAACAATCCCTCACCTAAAAGCGGAGCGAATAAACGATAAGTAATAACATCACCATTAACAGATAAAGGATTGACCATGGCTGGAGCGTTCGCATCTGGACGTTGGTCGAAGTCTGGCACTAAGTAATTGATGGCATCGTATCTGGTTGGCTTTCTTGCTTTGGCAAAAGCAAGTTCAAGTTGGGTAGAGGGAATACTCGTTCCAGTAACTGCACCAAGATTTGATTTTAATAAACGCAATTGCGATCGATCATGAAGTCCTAGTTTTTCCGCAGGTAAACTGGTTCCACTCGAAGCGACTTGTAGGCGCTGAATATTATCAAAACTCGTCACTTGAGCTTGAAGTTGGTTAGGAGTTTCAAAATCGTAAATCATATTTGGAATAGTGAAATAGGTTTTTTCACCAGATCCAGGAATTCCTCCGATGTTCTCAACAGCATCCGCCCAAAAATTTCTATTATTCGGTATAGGGTCACCACGCACATAGGTAGTAGAAATAGCTAAGTTGGCATCGTTAAAGACCGAGGCAAAGGGTGCAGAACGGCGTTGACCATCTTCGCGTGCTTTAATGGCTTTGCCACCATTATCAAAACGAAAAAGTTTTGGACCAATTCTTCCACCAAATGGTTTTGCAGCGGCGTATGCTTTAAGTGTGATACCGTCTTGTTTTGCAAACGGAAAAAAGAGACCAATAAATTTAGCCTCACCTTTGACTGCATAATAAGTGAGAACTTCTGGGTTTTTTTCAAAGCCCATAATATAACCAGGAACCGGTAGCGCTGTTTTTGCGACTCCACAAATTGCATCTGATTTTGTATTGGCATCAAAGTCATCACTTTGAGCAACAAAACTGGTAAACATCGTTGCATAGTTCAGTGAATAGGCACGTAAGTCGAGATAGTGTTTTGTTGTAACCTTGATACCAGTGCCAGGATAAGTGACATCTTGGGGAATTAAAAAAGTCGAAGCATTCGTTTCACCAATGTCATAGGGAGTAGGAGCGATTTCATAGAGCTTAAAAGTCGCTGCTAATTCATCTTGGCCTTGATCCTTATACTTTCCTCCACCTAAATTTCTGAAAGCAGAATAATAAGCTTTTAACGGTCTTTCATTGTATCCCAGAAGTGGAAGTGTGTTGGCGAGCTCTCCTGCTTTATTCATATCAATCCCTTCAGTGACCGGAGGGCGGTTGATAATCATTTCTAAATTTCTCATGCGAAGAGCAAGCTCAATAGCTTGAGGCCAAGCTCCAATTCTTCCTCCTGCAACTAAAGGCGCACCAGGAATATCAACTCCAGTGCTATAGGCCCATGAAGTAGCAGTGATGAAGTTTAGTTGTGTTCTTGCAGAACAGTTATCAGCTTTTTCTTCAACTAGTTTATTCACGAAAGCTTCATGAATTTCAGAAATCCCTGCGATCCCTAATGATTCAAATCGCGGAAGACCAGGAAGGGCATAGAGTGGACAAATATTTCGAGCAGTGTTGTTGTGAATACAAAGGCTCGGAATATTAAATTTATCAAATGAAGTATAGGTTGCTACATCGGGATTCTCTAATAAAAATCCAGCGGGCCCAGGACTTGCTAAATTACTATCGTGCAGAGAACCGCTGCGAGGACTCGTTCCTGATGGTGGGGCCATCAGGCCTAAGTGGCCGAGCACGTAGTATTTAAACATCCATTCTTTGTAAGTGTTTCTCATCTCCCAATTCACGTAACCAATATTAGTCAATTGGCGTGCTTGAGTGGCAGCTCCCGAGTAGGCGGCGGCATCAACGGCATTTTGAAGATTGATTTTCGCTTTCACAAAGAGACCGACATTAATAATAAACGCCAAGAGTCCCATGACGATAATGAGAATAATTCCCAAGAAAATCGTTAATTGACCTTGTTCGTTTTTAAAGTGATTGCTCTTTGTCCTTCGCTCTATTCCCAAAATGTCCTCGCAGTATCTAAATGCTACTGGATAAAAAGGATCATGGTCAAACCAAAACATTGAAATCTCATTGGCAAAATGGCCTTTTCTCCAGTTTTTCTCGCTTAGACTTTTGGCATCGTTCTTGAAGTTGATAAAATCAGTCTAGAATAGTCGAGTCTAGAAAAGCGGCACGTCGGCAGTATCTCGACAGTCACATCATCAATCCCGCATACCGCGCGAGAGCGCTTCCCAACTGAGCAAGTTTCTTTACTCCGGGGTCCGAGGGGACCCTGGCAGCCTTCTGAGCTTTTTAAACGGGTAATTTTTCTCCCTATAGTAGTCAAGGGTGGAATTGATTAGAATAGCAGAAGGAGAGTGCATATATGCAACCATTAGAGAGCCGAGTTTATAAATATAAAAATCCCGCAGTGAAGTTCTACTGTCCGCTTTGTCGAACAGAAAGAGCGATTACGGTGAAGGCTCGATTGACGGCAAAAAATTATTTGCAATTGGTGTTGACCGCGGTTGTTTCATCAATGGCATTGTATCCATTTTTAGGTGTTCGTTCGTTTATTTCTATTTTCTTTCTATGGGCCGTGTTTGAATTGGCCGTTCGTACTGATTTTAAAAAGCAGGTTCCTTGCCCTCATTGCGGTTTTGATGCGACTTGGTATAAGAAAGATGTGAAAGTCGCCCGTCAAAAAGTGGCGGATTTTTGGCAAGAAAAAGGTCAAACAGCTCCTAATGCAGCTCCCAAAAAAGCCTAATTTCAAGACTCTATAATTCTTTTCCTCCTGACAGATTTGTAAAGAATAAAGTGCTTTAAAAACGCGCTTGAAGGGTTTATCTTAGACCCTCAACAAACTATTAAGGCAGTAAGATTTTTAAGTGCGTTCTTGCTGTTGTGGAGGAAATCATGAGTGTAAATAAGGTTATTATTTTAGGTCGTCTTGGACAAGATCCTGAGTTGAAATATACTCCAGGTGGTATGGCCGTTTGTAATTTTTCAATTGCCACAAGCGAGTCATGGGCCGATAAGTCAGGACAAAAACAAGAAAGAACTGAATGGCACAGAGTTGTTGTTTGGGGAAAACTTGGTGAACTTTGTAACCAATACCTAACCAAAGGTAGACAAGCTTATATCGAAGGATCATTACAAACTCGTTCATGGGACGATAAAAGTGGTCAGAAAAGATATACAACTGAAGTTTTAGCAAAAACTGTTCAGTTCATTGGAGCAAATACTGGGGCATCAGAAGGAAGATCAGCACAATCAACTGGTCCATCGTACGATGAAGGAATTGCAAATCCTTCTTACGATATTTCTACTGATACAAACTTCACTGCAGATGATATTCCGTTTTAGTAGATAAAAAAATCATCAGATTGATTTAAGGGTCTCTTTAGGAGACCCTTTTTTTTGCAAATAAATTTCACTCATGAGATAGATCATGAGCAAATTTCCCTTAGGAAAAATTATTAATATCTTTTGTTCAGTTTAAGCACCATTACTCCGTAAAATTTCTTGATATTTTCTTGCCGTTTAATCAATAGACCCAAAAATAAATTTTTTGGGTCTATTGAAAGATTTTTTAAAATTATTTTACGATTAAACGAAATGAACCTAAATTTTCTAATCCACGGTCGATATTCATTCCAGACTCTAGATCATCAAGAGTGAATTGAGATTGAACAGCGATTTCAAAAGAGCTTCTTCCCGTTGGAGAGTTGTCATAATTTAAAGCTTTAGTTGTAATTGAAGTTGAATAAGTTCCATCTTCATTTTTTTCTAAAGTCTGGCGATCAATTAAATCCCCTTTACCGTTATAAGCAAGTAAGGTGATATTTGAACGAGAAATTTGAATATTTCTTTTTGATAAATCTTTTGTTCCGTAGTCTGTAATTTTTGAAGCTCTTTGCTCAAAAGAATGATCTCTGACAAATTTAAAAGAATTTCCAGACTGTGCACATCTTAAAAACTCGATAGTGATGTCGCTAGAGTTTAGAGCTTTATTCATTTTCACTGGACGATAAATACCACCAAGAGCATGACGATTTAAATCTGCTTTTGACTGACAAGTTACAACTGAACCGTCGAGAGTTTTAATTAAGTCAGTTACCGCAAGAGTAGAGAAAGAAAGAGCAATTAAAGAAGCGGCCATGATTTTTTTCATACGAGATCTCCTGTGAGTTTTGTGAGTGTTCTGAAGTATTTTTACCCTTTCATCATTAGCATTTTTTGGCGTCATTTTGGTAAAAGCGGATAACTTCTACAGGGAAATCTATAGATAAAGTCTCAAAAAACGTCCTAACCCCCTAAAAAACCGACCAGAATCTTTTTCTCAACTATTTTTTTCATTATCCGACAAGTCCAGTGCATTACCCAATTACCTTAAAACTGGATGGATTTATGAAGAAATTTTTCTTATTGGCCTTAGTACTTATGTCGTCGGCAGGCTATGCTGAAGAAGATTGGGTAAGTCATCCATTAACTAAGTTTGAAGTGAATGAAGATTCGGGAAGGATGAAAATTTTTACGCCCAAGTATGATTATATAGAACTAGATTGTATGAGTTTTATAAATGAATTGAGCTTTGTTTACAACAATACACTAGAAAGAAAGGTCGTCGTTGATAGTTATCAATGCGAATATCTTGGTGAATATATATCAGAGGGAATTAAAAATGGTGAAGCCTGTTTGAAGATGGATATCATCAATAATAAATTACTCTTTGAAGATAAAAAATGTGAATAATTAGCTTTCGTCAGGTTCATTGTTAATAATGATGATATTGATGGGAGCACGACCTTCTTCAATTGTTTCCACGATATCATCAATCACAATGTCGTCCGAAGTTGTTTCTTGTTCTCGCCATCCTAGAGTACGTTTAATCTCATCAAATATTTCAAATTGCAGGTCACGTGAATCATCGATTTCCATATGAGTTTCATTTCGAAGTTCATTATGAACAGCGGTGTGATCAGGATTTCTGGCTACGTGGGCAGTCCCATGTAAAAGAGGGAGTCTTCCTTCTGCAAAAAAGTTCAAATTCCTTTTCACATTAACGGGAATGACATGATGATTGAAGCCAACCGCATCTAATGTCACCATTAAGTCGACATTTCTAAAACCATGTTTAAGCGTATTTAATTCTTCCGCAATTTCTACTGCAGAGTCCGCGCCAAAACTGTGTCCAACTAAAACAACTTTTTGGTTCTCAGCGTGTTTTTTTATTTTTTCAATGATAGCGTCTTTATCTT
>JAKLJM010000073.1 GCA_023151145.1 Bacteriovoracaceae bacterium
ATAAGCAAATGAGTTTTTTGGGGTTTTACCTTGCAAAAAAACCTGACACAGCGAAAAGGTTCCTGGAACCTTTTCAGAGCGTTAAGTTTTTTAGGAAGCGAGTGGGTCTGTGACCTCTTGTCCGTCTTGATAAATAGTAAGTGGATCGATGTCTAAACAATCAAATATGTCGCGCTTACCAGAAAGATCCCATGCGAGTGTGTCGTTTAAAATGGTGCATTTATTTTTAAACACATTTAAATCATTAAGTGGAGCAAACACGCCGCGACCAACGAGGTGGGACATGTCGAAAAGTTTAATTTTTCCATCTTCAAAATAAACGTAAACCTTAAAATCAGATGTAGGGATAACTTGGATAATTTTAAACATAATATTGCCTACTATTTTAAAGGGGCTATTTTTTTAATTTTACCGATACTTTGAGCTGAGAGCCAATTATTCAGCAATTCATCTTTATGTATTTCCGCCCAAGCAAGAACTAGTTTTAATTGCCTGGAAGGAAGATAGCCTTCTAAAACACAATTCTCATTTATTAATATTATAGCATGAAATTCAGCATATTGAGCGTGAAAATGTGGTGGATTGTGTTCATCAAAAAACATTAAAATTTTAATTCCGTAAAATATTGAAATGGTGGGCATATAAAACTCCTTTAAAAAGGAGTCATGCAATCAATGAAATCTAAGCACGTTTTAAATATGCGGAATAAGCGACAAAGAAAAATAGGTCTTAAAAAATCTGAAGGCACATAAAATTTTGAACTAGCTAAAAAAACCTGACACACCGAAAAGGTTCCTGGAACCTTGTTCTTAAAAGATCCTAGTTGGTTAATGAATTACAAGAACCACTCACTCATTCAAAAGCGTGAGCAAAAAAAATTGAAGATGCTTTAACAGAACTTTCCAAGAAAAAGAAACCAATAGAAGAAGGTCGTATAATCGCTGAATTAAATTTTGGATTTTGGGTTAACCTGTTCGATCGCCCTTATACTGAAGTCCATTTAAGAACAGGAAAAAATCAATTCCCAAACGCTACTGCACCTCAGCGAAATATTGCTAAATTAAGGAGTGAGCTCAACCAAATACGCTTTCTTAGAAATCGTATTTTTCACTATGAACCCATTTGGCATTGGAATAATTTAGAAACTCTATTTCTTGATATAAAAAAAATTATTAATTACATGAAAAAAGAATTAAGTCTCGAGAGCTCCACTCAAAGTGAAAAAGAAATCTTACGCTTGATAGAAAAGAAAACTAGGCTTTAAAAACAAAAACCCCAGGAGCATCACCACTACCAAAGGTAAATGGGAGGGGCTGATCTGGGGAATATTAAATATATTATCGTCTATTTTACGTTTTTCCTCAAGTGCCTATTTTTCAGTTAAATATCGAATTTTATGTAACTACTTTTATTAATGCTTAAGAATCTTGAGTACTTGACTCAATAATCTGAAAGTTCCAAAAAAAATATCAACGAAAGAGCGCGCGACTAAACGGTCTTAAAAACTTGGAAAATGAATGATATTAAGTGCGAAATGAAATCACTCGATCATATGCTTTTTGAATATGAAATTCGTTAAAGATTTCTTTTTTTCTTTTGTTCCACTCGTGAACTTTTGATACGACTTCTGGATAGGTTTTTACATTTTCATGAAAAACTAACCAATGAACAGTTGATAATAACTCTAGGCCAAATGAGGATTCAAATCCATCAACGAACTTCATAACATCAGTTATATGCGATTTTAGACTGGGCGATTGTTCAATGAGGGTTAAAGACTCTTCAAAGCTTCCAGGAACTAAATTAATTTCTTTATCTGGCTTATCAGAACCGTCATAGCCTTTAATTAAATAGCCTTCAATTTCAATTAAAACGTGTCTTAGGTTGCTACAGTAGGGACCAAAGTATTCCTTTGAATAGGAAAGTCTTAAGTTTTCACCAGACTCTTGAAGAAGATACATGAGTTTATGAATTTCAAGAAGAGTTATAAATGGGTCAAGTCCTGCTTTTAGGTATTGATTAATCAGATAAACCAAAGCTGCGCGCCCATTAGTCATTTTAGGAGCAATTTTATTTTTGAAATTTTCTTCAGAAGGGTTTGTTTCCTTTGGAAGGTAAACTACACACTCAACTTCTGGAACGGATGAAAAAGCATTTTCAATAATTGGTTTTACATCGTCCCATTCAAGTCCACCAAGACCGCACCCAAGTGGGGGAAGAGAAATAGACTTTATTTCGAGTTTTTTAATTATTTGAACGAGGTCAACTAGTCCACTCTTGATGTCTTCAATTCGACTTTTTCCTTTCCAGTGACGCTTAGTAGGGAAGTTGATGATGAATTTTGGATTTGAAAAAGTACCAGTTGTGAATATAAACATTTTTCCAGGAACGACTTCATTTCTTTTGCAAGCCAGTTCGTAGAGTGAAAAATTCTCAGGCCAACGTTTTTTAAATTGTAGAGCAATACCTTTACCCATAATACCAACACAGTTAACAGTGTTAACAATGGCATCAGTCTGTTCATTTAATAAGTCGCCAGTTTTGTAATTAATCATAGTTTAATAATAATACCAATCAGTCTTTACTTCGATAGATGGAGAGAAATCAGTATCTTCTAATAAGTCAGCAACACTTTGTTGAACTTTAATCGATTTTACACCAATTCTTTCTACAAGTTCAAAGGGAAATAGGTTTTCAATCAGAAATTCAGCTTGTTTTTTTTCTTTACACTCTTTCCATTGACTTGCGCTGATGGCCTTAAGGTCCAAGAAGTGAGTTAGCAAATTTAAGTCATTTGAATCTTGATAATAGTACGAACCGGCATTTGAATCGGTAAAGACCCATCTTAAATTATTGCCGTTAGCAAAAGCAATTGCTCTATGCAGTGAAGATTCAAGATGTATGATGTTATCTTGTCCGCCTTGGTATGATAAATCTGAAATACGATTTAAATTTTGGTGAATTACATAAAGCATAACAGAGCGAGGACAATAATAAAATGGAACGCAATCGCCAACAAATAAGTTTGGATGAGTGTTTAGTTTGTTTTCAAACATTCTTCTCTGTTTAATATTATCAAAACCAATGTTGCTACCAGAAAAAATTGAACTGTTTGTCGTGATTTTTTTATCGCAATAAAGATTTTTTGCACGAAGAATACTTTCAAGTCTGTCGATGTGAACAATGTGATAAATTTTTAAGTCTTTCAAAAAATTTTCCATTTAAAATGACCTTTAGATGAAGTATTTGATAATTTAATAATACACTGAAATTCAAATTTTTTTTAAAATTCACAAAGAAAAAAAGCACTCAAATAATTGGCAATAAAATTTAAATAATCATTGAGGTTAGAACCTTAAACAATGGCTTCTTAGAAGTCTTGGAATGAAATCGGAAAATGGGTTATCTTTTCAGAAACGAAAAAGGAGAAAGATATGTATGAAAATGCAGAAGATACTTCAGGTGAAGTTTGCTCTAAATGTGGAACTTGGATTGATCATTGGAGAAACTTAAAAAAATCCAAATCACCAACACAATGTCAAAGAGTCGGATGTGGAGCTGAAGCCACAGATGGCGCACATGTAAAAGATTCAAAGGGAAATGTAATGATCATACCGTTATGTAGATCTTGTAATTTGGAAAAGGGTAAGTTTAATTTAAAAGATGAAAGTCTTCTTGTGAGTTCTGAGTCATGTTAGTTACTATAATACAGAAAAAATAAGCGCCAACTAAATTCATTTTTGAACTTAGAATTAATTAGTGTTAGATTTTGGTAATAATACTAATTAATTCTAATGACACCCGTGGTCATGCTGGCAAGATAATGAGTTTGGTTCGAGAAAATATCACACCACCAAAATATATGGAGCATCTAATCTTTGGTGCCCTTTTTGTCTTGGCTTTAGGCCTTTTAACTTCCACTTCTATTTTGGCCCTTTCTCACATCTTAATGTTAGTGCCATGTGTGTACTTTGCTTTTCATACTAATTGGAAAGAAATGCCAAAGAGTGCTTGGGCCCTGTTGGGGTTATCAATAGCAATTATGCTTTCGGTCGCAGTTAACCAAGATATTATGGTTAAGGGATGGAAGCCGATTTTTAAGGTGAAGTATTTTCTTTTTGGGTTTTTCTCGATTGTTCCGTTTCATTGGTGGATTAAGAATAAGATGACGGAGAAGCAGTTGAAGGTGTTGTTGTATACATTTTTGATTGCGACGACGGTGGCGACGGTGGCAGGATTAATTGGAAAATTCACTGGAATCAACCCAATAACATTTAGAAAACCGGATATCATTGATCGAAATAGTGGATTGTTTGGTATGGTGATGAACTATGCTCATAACATGAGCTATTTTCTAATCTTAATTCCAGGAATTTATATTCTTCAAAAAAAATTTAAAGAAGTGATTTCAAATAAGTTTGTGATAGTTGTCTTTTTGATAAATTTAGTTGGGATTTATTTTTCTTATACCCGTGGAGCTTGGTTGGCGCTAATTGCGGGTCTTCCATTCTATTTGTATTTTAAAAACAAAAAATTATTTATTGTGTCTGGAGTACTGCTAGTTTTGTTAGGAGTTGGGGGATATTTTGTAGCAGGAAAAAAAGTAATAAGAGCTGATTCAGACAATCAGAGGATTAGTCAGTGGAAAGCGGCATTTGAAGCTTTTAAAGATAGGCCTGTTTTTGGGTATGGATATTTAAATTTTGAAGACCATTCAGTTGATCTTAAGAAAAAACATGGGTTTGGACATTTAGAATTAGCTAGTCATGCACATAATAACTTTATGGAAATGCTCGGAGCTGTTGGGGTAATTGGATTTTTAACTTTTTCTATTTGGTTAGTTTTGTGGTGGAAAGAAAGTATTGACCCACTTGGAGTTCCCTTTATTGTTACATTTGTTGTGGGTGGATTAACCCAGTCTACAATTGCCTTAGGGATAAACTTATTTTTTGTACTTACAGTTTATTCAATAATACTTAAGATAAACTTCTCTCAAAATCTAAAGCAGTTTTACAAATAATTTCTAAGTCATTAAGTTCTGGTTTCCAGTTAAGCTTAGATTTTAAGTGAGTAGAGTCAGCAATCAGCTTTGCAGCATCACCAGGTCTTCTTGGACCTTCAGTAGCTTCAAAGTTAACACCAGAAACTTTTTTCATGCAATTAACAACTTCGCGCACACTGAAACCTTGGCCATAGCCACAGTTGAAAAGATCAGAGCTTCCTCCATCAAGTAGATATTTCATTGCTAAAACATGTGCGTTAGAAAGATCTTCGACATGGATGTAGTCACGAATACCTGTTCCATCTGGTGTCTGATAGTCTGTTCCTGTGATAAACATCTTATCGCGTTTTTTGAGGGATGCTTCGCTAGCGATTTTAATTAAATGAGTTGCAGTCTTTGTTCGTTGGCCAAACTTCAAGTCTCTTGATGCTCCAGCTACATTGAAATATCTAAAAACAACAGAGCGAAGACCGAATTCTAGTTCGGTATCACGAACGATCTGTTCACTAAAAAGCTTTGAAAATCCGTATGGATTTATAGGACAAGTTGGCGTGGATTCGGAAATGATATCGGCGCCGGCATTACCATAGACAGCTGCAGTAGAAGAAAAAACAAAGTTTTGGATATTTGAAATTTTGCAGGCATTTAATATGGAAATAACGCCGTTGGTATTATTAGAGTAGTATTTTAAAGGCTCAGTTATTGATTCAGGAACGACAATTTTTGCAGCAAAATGAATGACGCCAGAAACGTTTTCCTTCTTCATGATTTCTGAAACAAGCGAAGTGTCGGCAATTTCAGCATTGTAAAATATGGCATCTGGGTGAACTAGTTCTTTAAACCCAGTGGAAAGATCATCAACGATGACTACTTGAAAACCCTGGTTAATGAGTTTTGCGACTGTGTTAGAGCCAATATATCCGGCGCCGCCGGTAACAAGAATTTTTTGCTTCATATAAATACTTATGTTTAATTTGAATAATGATAGATATACAATTCTGATTGTGGAGTTGTCATGAGTCAATTGATATATTTTTCACTCATTATTTTGGGATTTTCATTAATCATCAGTACAAGTATCAGTTCTTTGTTTCATATCTTAATTATTATTCCGATTATAAATTCACTAAGACTTAAAGAGTGGAAGATTTTACCGAAAAGCGCATGGGCCTTAATAGCTTACTCCGTAATTATCATTCTATCGGTCGTTCTCAATCAAGATATTGCTAGCTATGGCTACAAACCAATATTAAAAATAAAATATTTTCTACTCGCAGCGCTTGGTATAATGCCAATTTATAAATATAGAAGTGAAATATTTACACATAAGCGGACTAAAATCATTTTGAACGTGGTGATGGTTAGTGCAAGCATTGCAACAATGGCAGGAATAATTGCTCTTTATACGGGTTATCACCCGATTAAGTTTTCCAAGGCGTGTCATTTAACAAGAAATTGTGGAATGTCTGGAATGTATATGAATTATGCCCACACATTAGTATTACTCCAGGTCATTTTTACGGGTTTATTAATATATAGAAAAAAAATAAATCATTTACTAAAAGAAAAATTCATTTTGGCAGCCTTTATTATTAATTTGATAGGGCTTTATTTAAGTTTTACAAGAGGTGCTTGGATTGGATTTTTTGCAGCCGTCCCATTTTTTTTTATTCGAGAACACGTGAAAAAATTCTTGATCTCAGGGGTGGCGTTGGTCGCATTATCGGGATTAATATACTTAGCTTCTCCAAAAGTTCAGGAAACATTTAACAGTAGAAAAGATTCTAACGACGAAAGAATTGGGTCATGGAAAGCTTCAATAAAGGCATTCGAAGAGCGTAAAATTTTGGGTTATGGATATTTAAACTATGAACCGCACTCACCGGAAATCAAATATAGATACAATATAAATAATGCCTATTTCAAAGGACATTCGCATAATAATTTTTTACAAGTATTAGCAGATACCGGGCTTCTAGGGTTCATAGCGTTTGTGGCTTGGTTAACTCTTTGGATAAAGGAAGTCTATCAGCGATCTGATTTAGTTGCACAAGTAACTTTACCGGTAATTATTTGTTTCATTGTTGCTGGATTAACACAATCGACTATAATTCTTGCAAATAATCAGTTTGCGATTTTGGGAATATATATGATTTCCGTAATTAAACCAAAAGAAGAGGAATTATGAAATTTTTCGTAACAGGTGGAGCTGGGTTTATTGGCAGTGCGGTGATTCGACACTTGATTGAGAAAACCGAGCATGAGGTTTTAAACTTTGACAAACTTACCTATGCAGGAAATTTAGAAAATATAAAAATGGTTTCAGGTAATCCACGATATAGGTTTCTTCAAGGAGATATTTGCAATCGCGATCTTCTCGAAAAAGCATTCAGTGAATTTAAGCCAGATAAAATTATGCACCTTGCAGCAGAGAGTCACGTAGATCGTTCAATCACTGGACCTTCAGAATTTATCACGACCAATATCATTGGAACCTATTCGATGCTTGAAGAAGCGTTGAAATATTATCAAAGGCTTGATGAAGCAAAGAAAAAAGCTTTTCTTTTTCATCATATTTCAACTGATGAAGTTTATGGAGAATTAGGGGAGATGGGACTTTTTACTGAGGAGACACCATATGATCCGAGTTCGCCGTATTCGGCCTCGAAAGCGTCGAGTGATCATTTGGTGCGAGCGTGGGGAAGAACATTTAAGCTTCCGGTCATTGTGACCAATTGTTCAAATAATTATGGGCCATATCATTATCCGGAAAAATTAATTCCTTTGGTAATTACGAAGGCTAAAAATGGTAAGCCACTTCCAGTTTATGGCAAAGGCGAAAATATTCGTGATTGGCTTTATGTTGAAGATCACGCAAAAGCTCTGGTTACAGTGGTTGAAAGTGGAAAAACTTTTGAGACTTATAATATCGGTGGTAACAGTGAGCGAAAAAATATTGATGTGGTTAAAACCATTTGCAAAATTATGGATGAACTCCTTCCTGATTCTCCACATGTACCTCATGAAAAATTAATTACTTTTGTAACTGATCGAGCTGGCCACGATTTCAGGTATGCGATTGATTGCTCTAAAATTAAACGCGAGCTGGGTTGGGAGCCGTCGGTCACGTTTGAAGAGGGACTTCGAACTACGGTGGAATGGTTTTTAGATAGAAATTAATTGAACGTTTAAGGCCTTCTTCGAGACTAATTTCATGTTTCCAGCCAAGAGAGTGGATGCGAGAAACATCCATGAGTTTTTTCATAGTTCCATCTGGTTGATTTGGATTAAAAACTAATTCGCCTTCAAAACCAGTTAACCTTTTGATCATAAAAGCAAGATCTCTAATGGTTATATCCTCTCCAGTTCCAATATTAATTAGATCTGGAATGTCTCCATCGATTTTCATGACATGAATGCAAGCTTTCGCCATGTCATCAACGTAGAGAAATTCGCGTCGCGGATTTCCGGTACCCCAAACTGCAAATTGAGGTGCATTTTCCATTTTTGCTTTGTGCATACGAGCAATTAAACCTGGGATAACATGTGAATTTTCTGGATGAAAATTATCATACTCCCCATAGAGATTAGTGGGCATCACCGAAGACCACTTTTTGCCATATTGTTTGTTAAAGCTTTCAACGGTTTTAAGCCCTGCTATTTTTGCAATCGCATAAGGTTCATTCGTTGGCTCAAGGGGAGAAGTTAAAAGACAATCTTCTTTTATTGGTTGAGGAGCATTTTTTGGATAGATGCAACTAGAACCCAAAAA
>JAKLJM010000074.1 GCA_023151145.1 Bacteriovoracaceae bacterium
AGTAAAAGAAATTGATAGATATATCAAATATTATAATGACGAAAGACCTCAGTGGGGGTTAAAAAGAAAAACCCCTGCAGAAGCAGGGGCTAACATGAATCTTGTTTTTTAAACTGTTCTTTTTAAAGGGTACAGATCAAAGCTCCCTTTCTTAATTTATCTAATTTTTGTTGTGTGAAATTAGAAATTGTAAGTCATACCTACACGAGTCATTAAGTTATCAAACGCAAGAACACCGTGCTTAGTATCAGCTGCCTCAGTTGTAGCTGTATCAGCAATTGCTCTATTTCCATCAGTTGTACCAATATTTCCATCAAGTTCAAGATTTCCAAACTTAAAAGTCATACCAGCATTAACAACAGTTGAATTTACGATTGATTTTTTTCCACCGTTTCCAGCTGTCGATGAGCCATATCTAGCAGCTGCAAGAGTTCTAATAGTTGGTCCGTTTGCAGCACCAAAATTAGCAGTTAAGCCTTGGTCTTCCACTGTTCCATGAATATTTTGGCCAACTGATCCACGCAATACTAACCATTCAGTTGCGGTATGCTCAAACGCAACTGTTAATGGAACAGCAAAACGAGTAATTTTTGCTTCAGTATTATTTCCAGTACTAGTCTCTAGCTTAATATTTGTCATTTCAGCTTGTAGACGTGCAAAAAATGTAGATGAATCAGTAATTTTTTTTGTATGACCAACACCCGTGAACCACTTATTAAATGATCCAATTCTTTCAGCTGTAGTTCCGTTGTCTTGTTTCCACTCATAACGTTCATACATTGCGAAAGCTTTGTTGCTTTCATCTAGGTCATATCCACCACCAACACGAACTCCCAACTTACCTTTATAAGTTGGAGTATTAGCTAGATCTGGAGCATCAGCCTTTGCACCTAAAGCTAATAACAAATGTGCATTCCAAGCATCTTTATTTGCACCTGCTCTTAAAGCGTATGCATGTTGCTTGTATCTAGAATTTGTAACTTCACTCTCAGATTGAGTATAAAGTAAATTAGCACCCCAATTCACATCACCCTTTCCAGCAAGAAACAAGTCAATAACATTGTCTGCTGTTTGCATAAATGAGTTTGATCCGTTTGAAGATAGGATTCTTGTAAGGGCTGCAACGTCTGTTTCATCTCCAAGAATAACACCAGCTTTCATATCATTAGGAAGAGCATAGAACATACCCCCCTGAGCTTTTGTTTTACTGTCTGTATCCAAAGAAGCATTACCTACAGCCTTCCCAGTATTTCCCCATTCGAGAAATACTTTATTTCCAAATGTGTTTAATTCAGATGGATTAATATAAACGTTTCTGTAGTCCGAGATGTAGTAAGAACCATCTTTATCTTCACCCAAAGACTGTAATCTAGCCTTTGAAGCAAAAGTTGCTGTAGAAACTAGCATTAGAGCTGATCCCACAATAAATATTTTTTTCATTCAAAACTCCTTAATTTTTAATCAACTAACTTTAACTTATAAATTAGAAATTATAAGTAACACCAACTCTAGTCATTAAGTTATCTGTCGTAAGAACGCCTTCTTTATTGTTAACAGCGCCGTTTCTTTGACCAGCAGTGTTTCCAATTACTCCATCAACTTTTAATTTTCCGAAACCTAAAGTCGCACCAGCATTTACACCAGTAGAGTTACGAGTAGAAGCTGTTTGACCAGCAGGGTTTTTAGTTGATCCAAAAATTACGTTTTGAGAAACTGATCCTCTAAGTGTTAGCCATGAAGTCGCTTCAGTTTCTAAACCAATTGTTAATGGTAATCTATTGCTTTTTGTTTTTCCTGCAACTGTAATGTTTTCATCTGATCCAGTTGAGAAATAAGCGTCAGTAAATACTCTAGAAGTTGGATTCACTTCGTGTGTACGGCCCCACCCAACTCTAATATCACTTTGCTTATATGTTGTGCTTGTTGTACCAAGAGTTTCTTCTCTTTTGTCTGCTTGGTAAGCTGCATAGAACTTATTCCCCATCCAGTTATAACCTGTTTCTAAAGTAAAGCTTGGCTTTAACTTAGATTGATCGGCAGCAACTCCAGCTATTCCAGATGTTCCTTCAGCCTTGTCAGCTAAATCCATATTTAAGGCAACATCGATATCTCCATGGATAGCACCTAAAGATAATCCCATTGCAGATGTTTTTTGAGTAAGAGCTACAGATCCAGTACCTGTCGCTGTTTCATCTTTAGAAGTAGCATAGTGAAACTTTGCTCCCCACTTTAATCCCATGTCACCAGCAAAGAATAAATCTAACGCATTTGTTTTTGCATCAAACGATCTGTTAGTTGCACCAACAGTAGCAACTCTAGATTCATTATTACCTAAATAAAGACCATAAGAAAATGTTCCCATTTCTCTAAAAAAACCACCTTCAGCTCTTGGGTTAGTGTCAGTATCTGTTGTGTTAGCCGCTGTTCCCCACTCTGTAACAACGTAGTTTTTAAAGTTGTTAACTTCAGCTGGGTTAATGAATACAGATCTTGAATCTGAAATCACTCTAGATTCTGTTCCTTGACCTAAAGCAATCATTCTAGCTTTTGAAGCAAAAGCACTTGTTGAAAGAACACATAGTCCTGCAACTAATAAAACGTTTTTTCTCATTCGTTCATCTCCTTGAAAGTTTTGTGACGAATACAGTTAATTTTTTTAGCGTTTCATTAAATGGTCAGTTTTATAAATATGTTTGTCAACTTTCTTAATTGAGTAGCTTTTCCTGAAGAAGTCTTACACTCATGAGTGCGCGGGCTTCGTAATTCAAAAGCAACGAGGAATATGCGAACGGCTCTTCGGTCTTCATTGAAGCCTTCAAAGGAGCATTAAGCCCAATGAAGTGAAGGTTTTGATAATGGTTTTCAAGATTGTTAAAAAGTTCGTCGTCAATTTTTAGACACCCACTGGCGTCTTCAATTGAGATGTACTCTTTAACCGGAATGTTCTTAGGTTGTTGAAATATTTTTTCTAAATTTTTCTTAAGGAGCCTAATAATACGTGAGACATCCTCTTCTGTGGTGTGATCTTTGTCGATGAAGTGAACAAAGTCTACACTTTGTTGATCATCTGTATTTCTAAACTCTCCCATAAAATGGCCCCATTCATGGGTATAAGAAAGAGGAATAAAGAGAGATTCTTTTAGGTCTGTGAGTGGTTTCTTATAATCAAACTTCATATAAAGAGCACTAGGTGAATGCGTCCCTTCACAGAACTGAATAAATTTATCTGTAAGCTCGTTTTTGTTTTTATAAAAATTTAAAAACTCTGCAGGTGAAACTCCACAGATAAGTTCTTTCGTGGTGAACTCAGTTCCATTAACACATTCAACGATGAATTTATTTTCATCTTTCTTATAAAGAACAGATTTAATTTTTACGGCATAAACTCTTTCATTTAACCAATCAATAAATCCTTCTTGATTTACAAATGAGAATATTTCTTCAAATCGAATATCAATTCTTCCAGTGGTAAAATGCTCTTCGTGAAATTTTAAAGCTTCTGATTTACTTCTTCCGCCAAACACTTTCCATTGCATATCTTTGTAAAACTGTGACGGCATATCGATTAATTCAAATTGATTTTCCGAATAATGTGAACGAACGAAGTTCATATTATCTAAGCCACGCACACCACTTGGACCTTTTGGAGCTAAGTCTTTCTTTTCAAATTTTTCTTGGGATAGGTATCGCACTTTATCTTCGCCGTATTTAGTTACTAGGTCGTGATAAATGGCGAGCGAAAACAAGTCATGGCCCAAAACTAAAAAATCGGTATCGATATTTTCTTTTTGAATTTCTTGGATTTTTTTTAGTTTGTGAATATCTTTAAAAGCCATATTTCTTCCCGAATATAAAACACTGGTGATTTTTTAAGTCACCAGTGTATCGAAAAGAAAATTGTGTGAGAAGACCTAGAGTGCCAAAGAGTTTGGCTTCATCAAAAAAAACTATCTAACTACGAGCTTATCGCCAGCTTTCACTGCACGAGTCTTTTTTAGTTTAGAGTTAGATGCAATTAAACGTTTAACTGAAATACCATGTTTTTTCGCCACTGATTTAATTGACTCGCCTTTTTTGACGACGTAGAGCTTTGGGGCTTTAGAACGCCCTCCTTTCTTATTCTTAGCATAGTATCTTTTTTTGTAGCGCTTATTCTTAGAAAGAATTTCTTTACGAGATTTTTCGTACAGATCTGCGTACATATTGTTTCCTGGAGAAACAACTTCACCTAGCCTGAAAGGTAACTTAACAACTTCGCCTTTTGAAAAAACCGTGCTTTCATTTGTCTTATTCAAGTTGGCCAGAACATGTGGCTGTCTGATACGAAACTTTTTAGCAATCGCCGCCAATGACATATTCTTTTTATTCACAACGAATTCTTGAAACTCAGAAGCTTTAAGATCTTGTCCAATACAACATGTCACCCACTTCTCAGCTGAACCTGGAGGAAGACGAAGTTTGTATTCAGAAATATTAGGAGGTGTGAACCAACGTAAAATTTCTGGGTTCAAACGTTGAATCTCTTCTAGTTCGATTCCCATGACATCTGATAACTTATAAAGATCCGTCGATGATCCAACAGAGATTTCATCGAAATCTAGTGGCTCATGAAAATCGATTTCTTCAAAACCAAACGCCGTTAAGTTCTTTCCAATTATCGCTAGCGCCATAATTTTTGGAACATAATTTTTTGTTTCGTCTTTTAAATAACGACCTTTCGTTAATCCCCAAAATTCATCAGTATTATACTTTCTGATGGCCCTAGAAATTTTTCCTTCACCGGCATTGTATCCAGCCGCGGCTAGTTCCCATGAACCAAAATCGTCATAAAGTTTGGTCAAATATCTAGCAGCTGCCACTGTCGCTTTAATCGGATCGCGTCTTTCGTCGCGGTACCAATCTTGATCAAGTCCATACATTTTTCCCGTGTATGGCATGAACTGCCAAGGGCCAACGGCTTTTGCCCACGACTTAGCGTTGTTATTAAAACCACTTTCGGCCATTGCTAAGAAAATTAAATCTCTCGGTAGTCCATGCTCTTCTAAGATCGCTCCTAAAATTGGTGCATATCTTCCGGCTCTTTCAGCATATCGTTGAAAAAATGGTCTACCTCTATTTAAAAAATAGCTCATCCATTTCTTTACTTGGTCATTGTAGACAACAGGAATATCAAAATAATTATTTTCTAAATTAAGCTCTTCAGCACCTTCTAGATAATAAATTTTTCCTTTTACCTGTGATGATCCATCTTCTTCACCATCAATTTTTGAAGCACCTTCAATCATTGTTCGTGAACTGATCTTCGCTACCTGTGCTGATTTCTCTTCGTCTTCAGTAATTTCTTTTTCAGAAAGATCGCGATTTTTCATACGCAAATAAACTTCACGTACTGATTCTGATGATCCCTCGGAATTGGTGATTGATTTAGTCGCACCTACATGTTTCTCACTTTCGTGAGGCTTTGATGTAGTTGCGCAAGACATTAAGAGCAATGAAACACACAGAACTATAGCTGCTGAATGCTTGGTGTTTGTTTGATTTTTAAATGAAAATCCAACCATCAATAACCATCCTTTATTATTGTTGTGGCGCAGTGACTTCACCTACTATGAAGCTTTTGCTCTAATTTCAATACGTTAAAATCCTCGGCTTATTCCTTGGATTATTCACCTTATAAGCGTAACAGGAGATTTGTTTCGTGACTAGCTAAAAAGTCGCGAATCACCATTCAAGGGGTTAAAACCGTTATGCTTTTTGGGATCGAAACGTTTTTTCCCTACACTGCGCGCAATGCAATAAATGCGACATAATTAACGCATGAAATACTTTATTTTTATCATTACCCTTTTTTCACTGGCAGCAAAAGCTGAGTTTGCCGAATTTAGCTTAACAGAGCTCTCTCCCTACTTACCAGGTAATCTCATCGATAAAGGGAAACCTGAAATAAAAAAAGCGGTGGTACTAGATAAAGAAGGAGATAAAGAAATCCTGCTTTTAAAATATCAATTACCGAAATTTTATCTCATGACTAATCTGCAGATTGAAAAAAATGAAATTCTTGATAGCTACTTTCGTTTTCCTAACAACTATTCGCACGACATTATTTTAACTTTGTTGCAAAAAAAATTTGGAAAACAAACGAAATATTACAAAAAAAATAATGATGCTCTTTACTGGTGGCTCGATAAAGATTTTGACGGAAAAACCATGGACATTATTTATCATGGTTCCTGTAGTTTAAGTTGTTTTCCTCTGGGACTTCATTTGATTGGAAAAAAAGCAATTGAGAACCCGAGCAACACAACGTTGTATCAAAAATTCAACAAGGATTATCCTCGACGTCCTCAATAAAAAATTAAATCATTAGCTTTTGTTTATTTTTATTCACGTAGAAAAATAATCCCACGCCAGCAAGAATCATTAAGAAACAAAGAATTTGTCCCATGGTCATACTGCCAAAATAAAAACCTAATTGTTGATCAGGTTCTCTGAAAAATTCGACGATAAAACGAAACACACCATACCCTAACAAAAATAATGAAGAGATGATTCCGTAATTTTTCACTCGTTTTAAAACGATCCACAAAATGGCCCATAAAACTAAGCCTTCTAAGAAAGCTTCATACAATTGACTGGGATGTCTCGGAAGTGGTCCACCACCCGGAAAAACCACACCTAACCAATGATCTGTAATTCGTCCGTACAATTCACCATTAATAAAATTTCCCATCCGACCAAAAAATAATCCAATGGTTCCGGCGAGTGCCACAGAGTCCATGACCTGCAGCCAGGAAATTTTATTTTGTCTCGCAAAGATCACTCCGCCAGTGATTAAACCAATTAGAGCTCCATGGAAACTCAATCCGCCCTGCCATACTGATAATAATTCCGAAAGATTTTGGCTATAATAATCCCAGTTATACACAAACACATATGTAAGTCTTGCACCGACAAACATACAAATAATCATTGTGGTCACAAGTGTATCCACTTTTTCTTCAGTCACTTTAAAAAAACCACGACGAATGAGAACTTTAAATAAGTAAGTGGCAATTAAAAAACCGATAACATACATCAAGCCATACCAACGGACTTGTAAGGGGCCTAATGAAAAAATAACTGGATCAATTTGAGGAAAATTCATCATGGATTCCATCCCTAAAAAAATGATAAGATGGAATCAATCCTACAGATTTTAATAAATTTCTACAAGCTCAGATCAGTGCGTGGCTTAAAACTTTCTTCTGGATGATGCACACCCTCTGTTACTTTCGTCACACTTTGAATCAATTGACGAACAGGCACCGTTAAACCGCGAGTATCAAAATATGTGCAATGAGAGCTTAAAAAACTTAATAACTCTTCTGACGTCATTCGCACGTTACGATTTTTTAAAGTCGGATTTAAGCGCAAAATTTTAAAGCGTGCCGAAAGTTTTCGTACGCCATCTTGAGAAATGATTCGTTCATTTTTTACATCAATATAAACGGCTTCACCCTTTGATTCTTGATGACGTTGAACAACCATTCCTTCATCAATAGGCACGCCCCAAAATCCAATGACCCCAAGTCCCTGAAGCGCAAAACTTAAATAACGATTAAGCACTATTTTACTACTGCTCATGTGAGCTTTTGAACCAAAGGTTTTAAACACTCCAAGCTGCCATTCTTTGTTGCTAAATGAATACATCATCAAAGCATTATTCTTTAATCGATAAACTTTATATCTCACTTGATCGACTATACTTTCTTGGCCGTATTGATCACTTTCAACCATTGAAGTTATTTGTCTCGACACAACGACACTGGCCTCAGACATCGTCAATACTCGCGCGTGTGGATGAGTGACGATTAAACTTTCAGCCGCTTTCACTTCATTATCTAAAACTTTTTGAAAATGGTGATGGTTTAAAAAATCTACAACGCTTTGCTCAAATTCATTGGCTTTAAAACGAATAAAAACCGGAAAGCCCAAATCCTTTCTAAACTGAAACCACTGAAATGGGGATTCTGTTTCTAGTTTCTTATCTTTACTCATTTGACACCTCGCAAAGGCCAGGGATTTAAAGGACTCCTGCCACAACTACCCTATCGGAAAATTGAGCTTTCCCTTGACATTAGAGCCACTCCGGCTTAAAAAGCTATGTTTACAGTCTTTAGCTAAAATGAGGGCCAACAAGCTCAATCCCGACTATTCCCATCGGAATACAAAAGGATGACCCCTCGATTTTGCGGACAACAGAGGAGTTTTGAATGTACGGTATCGTAGAAATCGCTGGTCACCAGTACAAGGTACAAGCAGGGGATCTAATCGACGTTGAAAAACTAGCTAACGAAGCTGGTTCAACAGTAACTTTTGACAAAGTTTATTTCATTGGTGGAGCTAACCCACAAGTTGGTCTTCCAGTTGTAAATGGTGCTAAAGTTGTTGCTAAAGTAGTTAAGCATGACAGATCAAGAAAAATCATCGTTTTCAAAAGAAAACCAGGTAAATACAAGAGAAAGAATGGTCACAGACAACATTTTACAGCTCTTTTAATTACTGAAGTAGTTGATGGATCTGGAAAAGCTACGAAGATCGATGCATCTTCTAAAGCTGCTAAAAATTATTTAAAATAAGAATTTAAGTTAAGGAGATTATACAATGGCACACAAAAAAGCCGCGGGTTCTACTTCGAACGGCCGTGATTCAAATCCTAAAATGCGTGGAACTAAAAAATACGGTGGTGAGCACGTAATCCCAGGGAATATCATTATTC
>JAKLJM010000075.1 GCA_023151145.1 Bacteriovoracaceae bacterium
ATATGCAGGACATGAATATGTCATACAAGGTGCATCTGGTTCCGGTAAGTCGACACTTCTGTATTTGCTGGGTGGACTTGATAAAGCTAATCATGGAACCATTTTAGTTGATAAAAAAAATATTTTTGAATTAACAGAAGAAGAATTGGCTCTCTATCGTAATCGTTTTGTTGGCTTTGTTTTTCAATTTCACTTCTTGCTTCCTTCAATGACTTGTTTGGATAATATTTTATTACCGGGAAGGCTGTCTGGTTTACCGGAAAAAGACTTTGTGGAAATACGTCAAAAAGTTTTAGATCTCTCTCTTCATTTAGGAATAGATCACCTCTTATCAAAATTCCCCTATCAAATCTCAGGGGGAGAGCAGCAACGAGTTAATATTGTCCGCGCTCTTTCATTAAGTCCGAAATTACTTCTTTGTGATGAGCCGACGGGAAATCTAGATTCGCAGAACTCTAAAAAGGTAATTCAGCTTCTACGCAAATTGGCCCGAGAGAACGGTGCCACGTTAGTCCTTGTCACTCATGATTCTGAAATTGCCTCAGAATTTCCTCATCGTTTTGTCATGCGTGATGGAAAGCTTGTTGCAGAGCATGGTCACGATTGAATTTTCTTTTAAGATCGAAATCTTACTGATACTTTTAAATACCTTAGTATTTTTGTTTTAATTTTTGCACGGAGAGCTAATGACTCCAAAGAATTGGATTCTAAAGGCCGCACTTTTAATAACGATGTGGGTGCCTTCAGTAATTGCATTAGATGACTTAGGAAAAAGAGTCGATTTATTTAAGATTGATACGATTGAAATTCGTGGTCTGAAAAAAGTTGAAAAAGAAGCCATCTTAGAAAGAATTTTATCAAAGCCAGATATGGTTTTAGATAACTATTTGCTTAAAAAAGATTTAGAAAAAATCTATTCAATGAAATACTTCGATCAAGTCGAAGCTCATGATGAAAAAATCAATGGAAAAAATGCCTTAGTGTTTGTCGTAAAAGAAAAACCTATCGTCACTAAGATTGAGTATCTTGGAAATGATGGTATTTCTGATGACGATTTAAAAGGGCAGATTAAAACCAAAGCTTTTACGATTTTAGATACCAATCAAATAAAGGCCGACGTAGCTCTTTTGTTAAAACATTATGAAGACAAAGGTTATTATTTAGCATCAGTTGATTACGAGCTAAAAAAAGTTAACGATGAAAACGTTACGCTTCAGTTCAACATCAAAGAATTTGATAAGGTTAAGGTTAAAAAAGTTAATTTTCTTGGAAATTTAGCTTTTAAAGACGAAGAACTTAAATCAATCCTTCAAACACAAGAAGATTCCCTATTCTCTTTTTTCAGTGGTTCTGGAAACTTTAAAGAACTTAACTTCCAAAGTGATATTGAAAGACTTAAGTATTTTTATCGCATGAAAGGTTACCTTCAAATTAATGTTGGGGTCCCAGAAATTACGGTCTCGGAAGATAAAAAATGGGTTTTCATTACTATTAAATTAACTGAAGGACCTGAGTTTTCTGTGAATAAGATTTCTTTCCAGGGAGAGTTATTATTCTCTGATCCTGAAATGCGAGAGAAGTTAAATTTAAAGGAAGACGATACTTATTCTGAAGAGAGCTTAAGAAAAGATATTCAGAAGCTCACTGAAATGTATCAAGATGAAGGATATGCCTTTGCTAACGTTATTCGAAATCTCAACATCGTTCCTGGGGAAAATAAAGTTGATGTAGAATTTTCTTTTGAAAAAGGAAAAATCGCTTCTTTTGGAAAAGTGACAGTTAAAGGGAATAATAAATCTCGCGATAAAGTTGTTAGACGTGAACTTCTGATTAAAGAAGGTCAACGTTATCATGGAACAAATTTAAGACTATCAAAAGAGAATGTTCAACGCCTTGGCTTTTTTGAACCGGAATCCATCATTTTCAATACGATTTCGCCAAAAGATAAAGATGATGTTTTAGATGTTGAAATCTCTGTAAAAGAAAAGAACACTGGGCAAGTGTCTGCGGGGGCAGGTTATTCAACTGCGACAGGGGGCTTTTTTCAAGCATCAGTAGCGCAATCTAACTTTAGAGGATTAGGGCAAAATTTATCTTTTTCAGTAAATATTTCGGAATCATCTAAGACGTTCTCAATTGATTTCACTGAACCTTATTTCTTAGACACAAAATGGTCACTCGGAGGAGGAGTCTTTACTAGTGAAAACGAGTCTTCTGATTCATTTAGTGAAAAGAAAAAAGGCTTAAACGTTCGCGTTGGTTATCCAATTTTTCAATACACAAATATTTTTACGACTTACAAGTTAGAAGATACAAAAATTACTAAAGCAGATGATCCAACTGTTATTCTAGAATTAGAAAATGGTTTAGCTTCAGGAGTTCAAGTTTCTTTGGTTCATGATCGCAGAGATGATCGCTCTGATCCAAGAAAAGGATTCTTCTTCAGCTATTCAACTGAGTACACTGGACTTGGTGGTGAAAAGAAATGGATTAAAAATGAAGGAGAGGCGAGAGCTTACTACCCAGTATGGGAAGACCTCATTTTTAGATCACGTTATTTTGCTGGAAGAATTGATGAAGTAAATGGCCAACGAATTCCAAGAACAGAACTTTATTCTTTAGGTGGGGCTAGAAACTTAAGAGGATATAGTTACGAAGGCGTAGGACCAACGATAACGAAAGATGTTGATGGAAAACCTCGGGTATTTAATACTGGTGGTCAGTTCTCAACATTTGCCAACTTTGAATTTCAGCACCCATTATCTCGTGAAGCTGGTTTAAAATGGGTACTTTTCTTTGATGCCGGTCACTCAGGTGACACAAATAATGTTAAGATTTATTCTGATTATGGCTTTGGTTTCCGTTGGTTCTCGCCAATCGGTGTTTTAAGGTTTGAATTCGGATATCCTTTAACCGGTGGGGCAAAAAATGAGGGTTCTCAATTCCATTTTGATATAGGACAATTATTTTAAGTTTATAAAGGGAGTTATTATGAAAGCACTCATGATGGTGGCAGTTTTAGCGATGACTTTTGCCGTAGAAGCAAAAGTTCTAGTTGGGAAAGTAGATGTTCAAAAAGTTTTATTAACAGTTAATCAAGGACAATCTGTTCGTGATCAATTGAAAAAAACTTTTGATGAAAAACAAAAGATCTTAAAAGATGAAGAAGATAAGATCAGAAAGTTACAAGAAGATTATCAAAAGAAACTTTCAGTTTTAAATGATAAAGAAAAAGTAAAAAGAGAAAAAGAAATTCAAGAAAAAATCGTTGCGATTCAATCAAAGACTTCTGGTTTCCAAAAAGAAATCCAAGATCTAGAATCTAAACTTAAACAACCAATTCTTGAAAGAGTAAAACAAGTTGTTGATGATGTTTCTAAATCAGCGGACGTTGATTTTGTTTACGAAGCAGCGACAGGTCCAATTCTTTACTCTAAAGAAGAAAAAGATTTAACTGATGAAGTAATTAAAAGTTACAATAAGAAATTTCCTAAATAGTTAATCGATTTCATTTTTTCAATGTACAAACTTAAGGGGGACTTTGGTTCCCCTTTTTAATATGGGGGTACCCATGAATTCTCAAGATATAAAAAGCAAAGATGCTACTTTTCAACTCATTCACGAAAAAAATCCTAATCAAGAATTTCTAGGCATTACAGACGCCGTTTTAAAAAAGCCAAAACACTTATTTTTTATTAAAAATAAAAATTTTCTAAATGAAATTGTTGAAAGTGAAGAATTAAAAAATTTAGGCCTTATTGTCGAAGAAAAATATTATCATCTTCTTGACACTGCTTCGTTAGAGAAATTAAAAGAAGCGAGTCTCTTGGCAACAACAAAAGACGTCATGTTGACCATGTGTATGTTATCGGAAAATTTTCATAAAAAAACATTTCTAGATTCAGACAATTTTTTAGACGGAAGACAACTTGGAAATGTGGAAATTGATCCCACGGCCATGATTGCTCAAGGAGTTTTCATTGGTTCAAGAGTTAAAATTGGTGCCAATGTGAAAATCTATAGCGGAGTCACGATTCAGTCTGATGTTGAAATTCAAGAAGGAACAATTCTTTTTAATAATGTCTCAATTTATTCACTTACAAAAATTGGAAAAAACGTTCGTATCCATGCTGGAAGTGTTATTGGGGCAGACGGTTTTGGCTATCATTTTTCTGCTGGAACTCATCATAAGATCTGGCATATGGGTGGAGTTGAGATTAAGGACAATGTAGAGATTGGAGCAAACTCGTGTGTGGATATGGGAACATTTTCTCCAACTATCATTGGTGCCGGATCAAAAATTGATAATCATGTTCAAGTTGGACATAACGTGAAGCTTGGAAACGGCGTGGTGCTGTGTGGACAAGTTGCCGTTGGTGGCAGTACAACCATTGGTGATTTTACCGTTGCTGGTGGACAAGCTGGTTTCGGAAATGGATTAAAAATAGGTAAAGGCGTTCAGTTAGCAGGAGCCTCTGGTGCCGTCTCTAATATTGGGGATGGAGAAACAGTGGGTGGCTTTCCGGCAAGAGACCATAAAGAATGGTTGAAGTCATTGGCCATGCTTAGAAAACTTGCCTTGAATAAAAAGGAGGAAAAATGAAATTAAACAAAGAACAGGTTATGTTGATATTGCCACATAGAGATCCATTTCTCTTCGTTGATTCAGTGGAATCAGTCACAGTACCTGGTATGGATAAAGCAGATGGGGATTATGAAATTAAGGACGTACAAGGTGCCGAAGTTGTCGCTCACTTTTATACGAGAAAAGATCATCCCATCTTCGCAGGACATTTTCCTGACTATCCCATCTTTCCTGGAGTTTGCCAGGTAGAAATGATGGCACAAGCGACTTCTTTTATGGTTTGTTTACTCGAAAAAGATCCTTATGGAAAAAAAATGGACGTTGCTCTTTTGGGAGTTGATAACGCTCGTTTTAGAAAACCCATTTTTCCAGATATGCACTTAGTAATTAAAACAAAAACATTAAAAATCAGAGGACCATTTTTAACAAGTGAATGCCAAGTGTTTCACAACGACACATTGATGAGTGAAGTAACAGTAATGGCTTCTTTGAAAATGGCTTAAAAAAGAAAGGAAAAAATATATGGCAAAAATTCATCCAAGTTCAATCGTAGATCCAAATGCTAAATTACACGAAACCGTGGTTGTTGGGCCATTTTGTATCGTTGGTGCCAATGTAGAAATAGGTGCTAATACCGTATTACATTCTCACGTCGTTGTTGATGGTCACACTACTATAGGTGAGGGAAATCAATTCTATCAAGGTTGTTCAGTTGGAGCTCCTCCCCAAGATTATTCTTATAAAGGTGAGCCAACGAAAACGATTATTGGAAACAATAATACTTTTAGAGAATATTGTACTATTCACCGTGGGACCTTGAAAGAAAACTTAGTAACAACTGTTGGAAGCAATAGCTTGTTTATGGCATTTGTTCACATTGGTCATGATGCCGTTGTTGGAAATAATATTACCGTGGCGAACTCTTGTAATTTTGCTGGCCACGTTCGTATCGGAGATCGAGTCATTATTGGTGGTGGAACAAATATTCAGCAGTTCTGTTCACTAGGAAGAGGCGCTTATATTGGTGGAGCAACGGCAATTGATCGTGATGTCCCATCTTTTTGTACAGCCATGGGGATCAGAGCTCATCTAAAAGGTGTCAATATCATTGGTCTTAAACGTCATGGATATTCAAAACAAGAAATTTCTGAAGTTGTAGATTTTATCCGTACAATGGAAACTTCAAATATTTCACCGAGAAGTTTTGTTGAAAATGCTGAAAAAATGAATGAGTACAAAGATAATAAAGTTGTTCAAGAAATGGCTGAACAAATTCGTAAATCTGAAATAGGTATTGCTCCATTTAATGCATAGGAAGTTAACTATGAAGATCTCCCTTTTGTGTGTTTTGCTTTTATTGGTAGGTTGTTCTACTCAATTGAAGTATGAAATGAATAACGTGAAATTTCTTTCACCAGAAACAAAAGGGAAGTTTCTAAAAGGTGACGTGGGGTTAGCAGTACAACAGACGCATAAAGTGATACTCACAGAAGCCTTTGATTCCGTTATTTTTAATTTAAGTTCTTCTCGAGATGTAAATACCGTTGAAAATGGGAGCGAAGTTAGTTTGCCTATTAATTTAGGATTACTAGAAAGGCTTGATGCTTTTACACTTGATAGTAAATATGGACTGAAGTTTCAGTTTTTAGGCGAGTCTGAATTAAAACGAACAAATGGTTACAAGGGATCTGTTGCCCTTGCTCTCGGGCACGATACGCCCGATTCGGAATCTATTATCTATCGTGATAATTCGACTACCCGAACCTATGCCACTGCCGTTGAGGTGGATAGCTTAGAGTTTAGCTTAATCGTCGGGCATCGTTTTAATGCAAGTAATATGTTATACGCCAATTTATTTCATGATCAATATAGTTACGAAGGGACATTAACAAGTAATCAATTTGCTACGATCAACTCTAAAGGAAAATCAACAAATGATGGTTTGCTTTTAGGTTATCAAGTTTCAAATTCAGGAAAAGAAAATTTGATTATTTGGAAAACAGAGGCCGGTGTCGTTCGAGGTAAATTAAAAAATTACAGCGATAAAACTTCTGGAGCTTTTGGTACAGTCTTAAGTTTAGGTTGGTAAATAAAAGATCAAAAGAAGGATGTTATGAATAAAATAAAAGTAGCAGTTATCGGATATGGGCATTTAGGGAAATGGCATTGTCAAAAAGCTGAAAGTTTTTCTGAATTAGCTGAATTAAAATATATAGTAGAAAAATTTCCAGCCAATCAAGAATTAGCGAAAAAAAATCATCCACAAGTAACAGTCGTCGACGATATTGCAAAATGTATTCATGATATCGATGCAGGTGTTGTAGTAACGCCAACATCATTTCATTACGAAATTGTTGATTATTTATTAAAAAATAATAAACATGTTTTTTGTGAAAAACCGGTAACTGAAAATACCGAACAAGCTTTGATGTTAAAAGAAGTTCTCAAAGGAAGAAATTTAGTTTTACAAGTTGGACATTCTGAAAGATTTCATAATGCATGGGAAATGAAAGAACAGTACAAAGATTTCTTTAAAGCCCCATGCCATATTACACTAAAAAGAGTTGCTCCTTTTAAGGGAAGAGCTACTGATGTTGACGTTGTTCAAGATTTAATGATTCACGATTTAGATTTATTAGTCTTCTTGTTTAAAGAAACTCCTATAAGCGTAGACGCTGTTGGATATAAAATGAGAACGAATAAATATGATTATATGTCAGCGAATTTTAAGTTTGAGTCTGGCCATCGAGCCACGATTACGGTTGGTCGTAATCAAACGAAAGAAGTACGAGAATTGGAAATTTCTAATACAACTGGGACACTTCATATCGATTTAATGAAAAATGAAATCACTGAAGCACGCGGAAGTTTTGAAGGACCTGAGTTTACTAAAACAATTCCTTACGAGAAACGTGATCATTTAATGTTAGAACATAAACATTTCTACGAATCCATTACCTATAAAAAACCCGCCATTGTTACACTGGAAGATGGAATTACCGCAGTTAGATTAATTGATAAAGTTCTAGAAAGTGCAGATAAGCACCGTGAGGTGACACTGTAATGAGCTCATGTCTAATCATTGCAGGTGAGAAGTCAGGTGAAGAACATGCGATGAGTTTTTTTCCTAGACTTAAATCTCTTTGTCCTGAGACGCAATTTTTTGGCGTAGGAGGAGATGATCTCAAGCTCGCTGGTTTGGAATTACAGTATCATTTGAATGATTTTTCAACTTGGGGTTACAGCGAAGTTTTTAAAAAAATTCCATTTTACAAAGAAGCTTTAAAAAATATTTTAGCAGAAGTAGAAAAACGAAATTGTAAAACGGCTATTTTAGTTGATTTTCAGTCATTCAATATGAAATTGGCCAAGGCACTAAAAGAAAAAGGTGTGAATGTTTTATATTACGTAGCTCCTCAAGCATGGGCTTGGAAAGAATACCGAGTAAAAGCACTAGAAAAAAATGTGCATACACTTTTTACAATTATTCCCTTTGAAAAACAGTGGTTTTTAGATCGAGGAGTGAAACGAGTGGTTTCTATTGATCACCCGCTTCTCACCCATTATGAAAATGATTTAATCAATAAACCAATCATTCATCGCGAAAATATTAAAACGATAAATCTCTTACTATTACCTGGCAGTAGAAATTTTGAAGTGAAGAATTTACTTCCGTTATTTGTTGAAGCCGTTGATCAACTAAAAAAACAATACTCATTGAAAGTTAGTGTAGTAAAATCTTCAAGTGTCGATCCCAAAATTTATGCTAGTTATGATCATAAGTTTGATCAAACTTATTGGAATGAAGAGCTTACAACTGCTTTGCGTGAAAATGATATTTGTTTTGCGGCAAGTGGAACGGTGACGTTAGCTTGTGCGCTTTATGAAATTCCAACGATCGTGACTTATAAAACGTCACTTCTTAATGAATTTATCTTTCATACATTTGTTCCTTATAAAGGGCCAATCAGTTTAGCTAATATCGTACATCAAAACTCGGTTTTTCCTGAACTCGTCCAAGATCAAGTGACACCTTTCAACCTAGTTTCATGCTTTCGTGAATGGGCTTATAATGGTTTAAGTAACAATAAGTTAAAGAACCTTTG
>JAKLJM010000076.1 GCA_023151145.1 Bacteriovoracaceae bacterium
ACGTATAACTTTGTTGTTTCTTCTAAAAATGTACCTGTTCTTAATTTCGTTTGTGCTGATATGAAATCCATTTTACCATCACGATTTAGGTCTATGCTCACAGTACCTGAAGGGTTTACAAAATTAATCCCAAATTCTTCCGCTCGATCAACATAAGAATGATCTGGAAGCTGTTCAAAAAAAACTAAACGTGAATCTGGTGGAAAGCCAGCATTATCTACGACAACATCGATGAGGCCATCATTATTATAGTCTAACAAGACTCCTCTACGATCTCCTTCAACATATTTACCACCAGTCTCTCGGTAGAACTCTGAGCGAATAAATTTTGGCGGAAATGATTTCGTTGAACCGGTAAAAATTGTCGAACGATCTGTTGTCTCGGGATCTGTTTCACGATTTAAACTTCCTAACATGACATCTGGAATTGAATCATTATTATAATCCATACATAGTGAAAAAAACGAATTTCCCCCGCCTCTTAGGATTTTGTCTCCTAGTTCATCAAAAGCATAACGAGAACTTTCTGCATAATCTTTGAAGTTAACATTATCATCTTCGTCAATCGTATTTAACCACATTTTATTTGCATAACCATTTGAAGAAGCTGTTAAAATATCAACTCTGCCATTGCGATCTACATCACAAATGCTTGAACCAAAACTTGGAGTTGCATTTATATAATTTTTTTCTTGTTTAATGTAACGGTGCTCGTCTGTTAAAAGGCGACTTTGATTAGAGAATATCAAACCGTTATTACTTACATCTTCACCTTTCCACAATAAATCTGGTCTCGTTTTAAATTGGCCATCTGATGAAAACCAATTGGGTTGAAATAAATCAATTATGCCATCTAAGTTATAGTCTAAAAGGCTTACCCCACTCGAAGCATCTGCAGCAGGAAAGACGTTTTTTATTTCAAAAAACTTAACGATATTTTTATCACTGACATTATAAAAAATTCTCCAAGGAACTGAGCGCATAGCACTTTTCTGATTTAATGTCCCAAGAAGTAAATCCTTTTTCCCATCACGATTAAAATCATAAAATGCCAAAAAGGATGCTCTCGTCACCTCTGGCATTGGGTCATAGCTTAATTTAAAAAATTTTTTTTCAGTAATTGAAAACTGATACCACTCGGGTTTCGAATAATAATCGGGCAAAATTACCAAATCGGTATATGAATCGTTATTGAAATCTACGGCGTAAAGATGTGTCCCTGAAACTTTATTTAAACCATACTCCAATGCCTTATCTATAAAAACACTAGTGTTAGTTTTTTGTGGTGAAAGCGAGTAAACTTCTTTAACTCCAACAGTCCCTAAAGACTTAGAGTTTTTTCCTTCAACCACGTCTTTTGTTTGTTTTTCACCAAGATTTAATTCACTGTAATCAACATTTACGACAACCGTTTCCCCATTCGCTGCCGGCTTTGTCTCAGTCTCAGTGATTTTTTTAGGAGAACTACATGCGGTCAAAAGCAAAAGAGAAAAGAGGAATAACTCTCTTTTCTCTCTGTGCATTTTAAGAAATTTCATATTTGATTTAAAAATCATGATTAAAAATCAATAATATCTAAACCGTATCCACCTTGATTCGCTACTACTTCTGCAATCTTTGCGACTGTTTTATCGTAGTTTTTTGCCATAGCTTTGTTTTCTTGCATGAATCTTTGGCGAGATGTTTTGCAAATATACTTCGTCAACTTTGTTACGTATTCTTTTTTCTCTGCACTAATACTAGGGTCGTTTAAAATAGCAGTTGTGCGAGATAATGTAGCTAAAATAACATATAACTCCATACACATATTCGCTAAACGACCTTGTGGCATTTCATTATCAATAATTTTTTTACCATACTTAATCAATGAATCTTCAACTGCAATAGCAAATTTACCCAACATCGATGCGAACTTATCAGATTGATCTTTAAATTCTGGATGTACCCATTCAATTTTTTGAGAACCTTTCATGTCACTCATTCTCTTGCGTGCAAATTTTGTAAAAACACCGAGCGATTTTATAGGATCAGACAATGCTGAAGAAACATCAGAAATTTTTCCTAATTCTTTTAAATCTTCAGATGGTCCGCGCACACCAGAAAGAGCAATTAAGGCCCTTAGAATTTCATTTGTTCCTTCAAAAATTAAATTAATACGCGAGTCTCTCATGATTCTTTCATAGGGATATTCTTTCATGTACCCGTTACCAGCGGCAATTTGCATGGCCATATCCACCACACTCCATAGCGCTTCAGAACCATAAACTTTACAGACGGCAGTTTCCATATAATAGTCTTTCATTCCACGAATCATATTTCCCGTAGACATATAGACAATACTTTCAGTGGCGTAAGTGTAGGCAGCCATTTTAGCAAGCTTCTCTTGAACTAGTCCAAATTCAGCAATACTTTTTCCAAATTGTTTTCTATTACGTGCATGCTCTGAAGCTAAATGAAGAACTGTTTTCATTCCTCCAACGCATCCTGCTCCCAATGATAATCGCCCTGAATTTAGAACATTCATGGCAATTTTAAAACCTTTACCCAATTCTCCTAAAATATTTTCTTTAGGAACAATAACTTTATCAAAATAGACCGCACGGGTTTCAGATGCTCTGATCCCCATTTTGTTTTCTTTTTCTCCGAAACTTACACCCGGCATGTTTTTTTCAACAATAAAACAAGAAATTTTTTCTTCAATTTTTCCGTCTATCATGTGATCTGTCTTACAAAAAACAGAATAAAAACCGGCCATTCCACCATTGGTGATCCAAAGTTTTTGACCAGTAATTGTATAAGTTCCATCTTTGTTATCGATCGCTTTTGTTTTAATAGAATAAGCATCTGACCCAGAGCCTGGTTCAGTTAAACAAAACGCTGCAATGACTTCTCCACTTGCAAGTTTTGGGAGCCATTTTTTCTTTTGTTCATCGTTGCCTTCATTGATAAGGGCACGATAACCAATCGACTGGTGAGCACCTAACATTGTTGCCACTGATCCATCGAACGAAGCAATTTCAGCAAATAATCTTGAATATAATGAGTAATCTAAACCAAGACCACCAAGTTCTTCAGGAACGGCCATCCCACAAAGCCCAAGACTTGCCAATCCATCAATAATTTCTTTTGGCAGATAAGCATCGTGATCTAATTTTTCACCATTAATATTATCTTTGGCAAAATCGGCTACTGCATTAGTCATTTCTTTCGCCATTTCTTTTTGATTGGCATCAAAATGAGGAAAAGGAAAAGCCAATGTCTGATTAATTTGACCGTAAAAGAAGCCACCTACTACCGAATTCATTTCAGTATCAGTACCTTTGTCAAAATCTTTTGTGCTCATGAAACCACCTTCTTTATAAAATAAAAGTCATATTTTTAGTTTAATCATTGATCATTCTAATATAGTTATTAGCTTTGGACAATCGACTTCATCAAAACAAATACCTGACAAAAATATTTCATACAGGTTAAAAATAACCAGAAAAGTTCTCTCAACAATCTTTCTATTTGCTTGGAATCAAAACTATCTTTAAAATAATAGAGAGATCAACACATATATGTTGGACAGTAGGTCCAAACTATTAAACACGAAGTTTAACTTATGAGTAAAAAATTTAGCTTTAACTTTAAGTTTTTAGATCGATTCAAAAAGAAATCAGTTGATGAAGCTGCAGATCAAAATGAATATGATGAAGAAAATCTCGAAGATAGCGAAGAAACCTTCGATAGTGATGATGATTACGATACATCATCAACAGAAAATGCTGAGGAAAATGAACAACTTACTTATAAGGACGAAGATCCCAATTTAGAATCTGAAAGAATTCGCAATTCCCTACAAGCAAATTTCTCGTTAGATGATTCCGATGAATCAGAAGTGAACAATAAGCCATTTAGCCTAGATTCAAATGACGATAAAACAGATCCAAGTTTTAATTTGAATGAGATGCCTAAGCCAAATCTCAAAAATACTGATCCTCAAAATGAAATTGTAAACCTTGATGATTTAGTAAAGCTCCACCGTGAAAAGATAGAAGCTGGCGAAGAAATTGAAACCTCACATGATGAAACTCAACACGATATAAAAAGCTTCATAGAATTAAAAAACGCCAAAATCGATGACTTACTTGAATCTGCACAACAAAAACAGCAGGTAAAATTCTTTTCCTTCAAGGAAAGATTTCAACGTTTTACAAATAAAGATGGAGCCGTAACAACAAGTGAACAGGCTCCTGAAAATCATAAGTTTGATTGGTCACAAATCATTCTAAGAATTTTTTCTCCATACAACCGCCATAGAATACATGCACTTTTTATTATCGCATTTTTAGGAACAGTAACCTATTTAGTTGGTAAAAATGGCGCCCTTCTTTTAGGTTTAATCAAGTCACCTGAACCAAAAAAAATCAGCCGTCCAAATTCAGCGTCTACTGATATTGTAAACACTAGCCAAGAAGACATCACGAAAGTTACTCACATTAACTTATTCAATGCGAAAAACAGTGAACAAGAAGTGACAAAAGGACCGAAGATCGATATCGACAGTATCGTTTGTACATCGGGAGAATCTCTTTCTGCCCTACCATTAAAATTAATGGATACAGTTGTCTTGCAAGATTCCGTAAAATCTGTAGCTGCTGTTCAAATTCGTGGTCGTACTGATCTCTTAAACATACGTGAAGGTGAGCGCCTTGAAACCCTAGCAGAAGTTTCTCGAATTAATCGATTAAGTGTTGTGCTTAAAAATCTAGAAACTGGTGCATGTGAATATATCGGTAACTCTGACGATGCCACTGCTCCGATGCCAGCGAATATGAAAATCCTCTCCCCACAAAAAGGGAAAGCACTGTTAAATGCAAATAATCCTGAAATTAAATCCACTGGAAATAATTTCAAAATTTCAAAAACCTACCGCAATAAAATGCTCGCGAACATTAATCAGATTTTAACTGAAGCAAAAGCAGTTCAAATAACTAATCCCGATGGAACTTTGGCTTATAAAATGACTGAGGTTATTCCCGGTAGTATCTACTCTCAATTAAACATTCAAGAAAATGACATCATTACACATATCAATGGTAAAAAAATTGAGAATTTGAATGAATTAATGTCCCTCCTTGGAAGAATTAAAGAAATTGATCAATTTCAATTAACTTTAAAACGTAACGGTATGAACGAAAACTTAGAATATAACTTTGAATAACAGTGAAGGATTCACCATGAAAAAAGCGGACAAACTCTTATCTCTGACAGCCATGACGGCAATGTTGAGTATGCCTATTGCTCCAGGTGTCTATGCTCAGTTTGATAAATACAAGAGTAAAACGAAATTTAACAGTCCAGCTACTGACCCACAAGCTATTCCTGCAGCTCCTCCGGCCATACCTGATACTGGAATAGCTCCAAGTTTTCCACAAGATTCTACTGCTTTTGAAGAAGGTGGAGATGACGGTGATGCTGATGATAATGCCATCGATAACTCATCTTCAGGTGACGATTTAATTGGTTCTTCAAAAGGAAGTGATGCCTTTGGAAGAAAAAATACTGCATCAACTGCAGCAAAAGATAAAAAATACGTTAATTTAAATCCAGAAACAGCTTTTGGACCTGAAGTTGTAACGAGTTTTGATTTTCCCAATGTTTCGTTATTAGACTTAACTAAACATATGCAAAAACTAACCGGCATAAACCTGATCTTAGATAAAGATATAAAAGGTAAGATTTCGATTTCTACTCCCTCTGCTATTACGATTGGAGATGCTTGGAAAGCTTACTTACAAGCTTTATCAATCAA
The DNA here is from genome assembly GCA_023151145.1 of Bacteriovoracaceae bacterium. Classification (GTDB taxonomy): domain Bacteria; phylum Bdellovibrionota; class Bacteriovoracia; order Bacteriovoracales; family Bacteriovoracaceae; genus Bacteriovorax. The sequence continues at coordinate 5,798 of JAKLJM010000076.1, forward strand.
TGGTTACTCATTGGTAAAATCTGGTGCTTATTACACTGTTGTTAACAATCGTGACATCAGATACGCCACAACTTCTATCTACACCGGCTCCTACACTCCAGATACTGAAAACTACATCATGAAAATCATTCCCTTGAAGTATGTTTCAGCTCGAGAAGTAAATAATAACTTTCGTCCCTTCTCCTCTCGTTACGGGAGAATGACAGAGATTAAAGAAACAAACACAATCATCGTTCAAGATACAGCTACACAAATTAAAAGATTAGAAAAACTTATTAAACTGATCGATGTTCCAGGACATGAAGAAACGCTACAAATTATTAAAGTTAAAAACTCTTCCGCGCAAGAAATTGCCACTTTACTAGATAAAATTTTAAAAGGTGGTAGCGCTGCTGATAATAAAGTGAGAACCACGACGACTGCCAGTGGAACAAGCAAAGTAAATATTTCAAAAATTATTGCTGAGCCAAGAACAAATTCAATTATTGCTCTAGCAAATGCTGATGGTGCAAAAGAATTACGCGAATTAATCTTAAAACTCGATGTTAAAATCGTGGCAGCGGGCTCTGGACAAATTCATGTTTATTACTTGAACCACGGTGATGCAGAAGCTCTTTCAAAAACATTAAATAACCTCATCTCTAATCAATCAAGAAGTGGTACATCTGGTATTAATCGATTTACTACTGCGGGAAATGGCACCGCAACTGCAACGTTGTTTAACAATGAAGTAAAAGTGACTTCCGATAAAGATAATAACGCACTTGTGGTAACTGCTGCACCGACAGATTATGAGACGTTAAAACTCGTTATTTCAAAACTTGATGTCCCTCGTGATCAAGTTTACGTTGAAGGTCTCATGATGGAGACTCAAGTCAACAAAGGACAAGCACTAGGTATTTCATTGATGGGAGCTTACGGAACAGGCGGAGCTGAAAAATTTGGATTTGGTAACACAAATGATCTTATCTCACTTTTAACTAACAACATCACTAACCTCTCTGGTCTATTTGTTGGAGGAAAAGCTGGTAAGCAAGTTGATCTTTCAACACCAGATGGAAAAACTATTAAAGTTAGTTCGGTAAACGGCTTAATTACCGCAATTGCTACGAATACAGCTTCAAACGTACTTGCGACTCCACAAATCTTAACATTAGATAACGTAGAGGGCGTGTTTGAATCAGGGGAACAAGTTCCCATACTAAAAACAACTAATGCCACAAATGGAACTTCTCAAACGGCAGTAGAACAACAAAAAGTTGCCCTTACTCTAAAAATTACTCCGCAAATTAATAAAGTTTCTCGCTTTATTAAATTAAAGATTGATCAAAAAATTGAAGATTTCTCTAACCGAGAACTTCCTGCAGGTGTTCAAAATAACGGAGTAGGAACTGTACTTAGGAACGTAAATACCACTGTGGTTGTTCGTGATCGCGATACAATCGCAATGGGTGGTTTGATGCGTGATAAAGAAACAAATGCCGTTAGAAAAGTACCTCTTCTTGGTGATATTCCTGTTCTAGGTTGGTTATTTAGAAACACTACGAAATCTGTTGAAAAAGTTAATCTCCTCTTCTTCATGACTCCACGAATTTTATCTCCATACGAGAAAGCAAATTCTGAGAACGTCAAAGATCTATTAAACAGAAGACAAGCTCACTTAAAGAACTTGGCTAAAGATGATGAAGCTTTTAATACAACGGTAAAAGGTATTTACGAAAAAGCCAAAAAACAAGAAGAAGGTCCACTCTTTAACAAGAACGACGTGCTTCAGCAAAACCCGACGGATAATAATGAAGAAGCTCCAATTCTTGAAAATGAATTTGGATCAGTAGATGCTATTACTCCTAACTATCAGGATATTACTAAGCAAGTTGATGCTAAAAATTCAACTCAACCAACGTCAACGGAAAAACCAGTCGTTCAATAACGACTGGTTTGTTTTCATATAAATTAAAGAGGGATCGATGAAAATATCTGATCACATGCTAGAAAAAGTTGAAGGCCATAAAGAAAGAATTGGACAGCTTCTTTTAAAGCATACAACTCTCACCGAAGATCAATTAGAAGAAGCGCTTGAGATTCAACGAGAGTCTGGATTAATGTTAGGAGAAATTCTCTTAAAGAAAAATTACATTCACCCTCATGACATCATTAAAGTTATTTGTCACCAAGTTGAAATCCCTTATGTTTCTGAAGTTAAAATTGAAGAAATTGAAGCAAACATTGTACAAAATATTAGTATTAACTATGCCAAACACCACGAGATCATTCCTATTTTAGAAACGGAATTTTCTGTCACTCTCCTTTGTACCGATCCCTTTAATTTCGATGCCATTAATGATATTCAGGAAATTTTTAAGAAAGAAATAAAACTTATCGTTAGTTCCCCATTAAAAGTTCAAGATACCATTAACCGTGTCTTTGAAAAAGCGAATCGCAATATTGTAGATTCCCTAGAAGGCGAATTTGATGAAAACCTAGATCTCGATGGACCTATCGATATCTTAGACGCTGGTGCTGATGAAGCTCCAGTCATTCGTTTTGTAAACTCTATTATTTTTCGTGCGGTCAAAGATCGTGCCTCTGATATTCATATTGAACCATATGAACGCGAAGTTATTTATCGTTTTCGTATTAATCGAGTGATGCGCGAAGTTTTACGCCAACCTCTTAAAACTCACGCTTCAGTTTCATCACGTATCAAAGTAATGGCCAAACTAGACATCGCTGAAAAACGTCTACCGCAAGACGGAAGAATTCCAATTAAAATGGCCGGTAAAGATATTGATATACGTCTTTCGACTGTTCCCGTTCAAAATGGCG
>JAKLJM010000077.1 GCA_023151145.1 Bacteriovoracaceae bacterium
GATTCGGTTTATTCTACGTTCAAAAGAAAGTCTAGATCGAATTAAAAAACAATTACCTTTATTTTTAGAACGTTGTGAAAACGTAGACTTGTTTTCAGTAAACATTCAGCCCAAACATGCCGCCATTCTTGAAGGAGATGAAGAAATAATTCTCACGAAACAAAACTATTTTAAAAACACCGTTGGTGATATTCAGCTTAATTTAGCAGTCAAAAGTTTTTCTCAAGTAAGTTCACAAATAGCCGCTAAGCTTTATCTATATGTGGCACAAGTTTTAAAATCAAATAATATCCAAACGCTTTTTGATCTCTATTGTGGAGTGGGAGGCTTTTCTTTTTTTGCTGAAAAAGTTGTTACTAAATGTGTCGGTGTGGAAATCTCAAAAGAGGCTATTCAAGCCGCCACAGAAACCAAAAGGGAGAGACAATCAAATCATTTAGAGTTTTTTAGCGCAGACGCTGGTGAGTTTTTATCCAAAGAATCAATTCTTCCCGATGCAGTAGTCGTCAATCCTCCAAGAAATGGATTAAACCAAAAAGCGATTGAACTTTTACTTCAAAATCCCTTTAAACTCTTAATTTATTCTTCTTGTAATCCTGAAACTCTAAAACGCGATCATCTCGAACTAGAAAAGGAATATCAATTAATTAGTTTAAAGCCCTTTGATCTTTTTATGATGACCGAACACTTTGAAGTGGTGGCCGTTTATCAGAGAAAAGCTTTTTTTGCTGCTTCAAAATAAGTCTTAAACTGTCCTTGCATAAAATCTGATTCAATATTGGCCATAAATTGAACAAGACCATCTTTTTTATAATCATTACGATAAAGACAGTTAGCGATTTGATGAGCAGTAATAAAAAGTGCACTAAGAGGTGAGATTTGAGAAGCTGTGAGTCCTCGTGGATATCCTTTTCCATTAGGCAACTCATGGTGTTCGCCAATAATTTTTTTCACTTCGCTAAAAAGATCATCATCTGATTTTTGTAAAAAATTTATTGATGTGAGGGGATGCTCTAAAAGTCTTTTATGTTCTTTTGAGATTGGTTCTTGTTTGATATCTTGTGGGCTAAATTCTAATTCTGCAACATCGTTATCAATACTGATGTCATGAAAAAATGCAGCAAGAGCTATTTTTTTCAAGGTAGATTGGTAGGGCAGATTGGTTTTCCTTAAAATAGAACTCGCCACATACATTAATAGCACACTATGTGAGATATGATAGTTATAACCCTTCATGAGTTCTTTAATTTTTAATTCAATGGTTTTATCAGTGAAAATAGATTGAATCGTCTCTTCTAAGATTTCATTAACAGAATTTATCTGATCTTCAGTAACTCCTAAATCGTTTAATCCTTTTAATGAAACATTGACTTGTAAGCCGGCAATATCAAGCGGAGTTACTTTTTTTAATTGGCGAGCTTTAACGGTAAGCTGATTAATCATATGTTGAGTGAGTGTATCGAAAACCGATTTCGGGATTAAAACATCTTTTAGGCCACGGGCTTCATATTCTTCAAGTGTTCTTTTATCTAAAGAAAATGAGTTTTCTTTAGAGATGATTTTCGTTAGGCGATCTTGGTGAAGTTGAATATAAACATCCGTTGAATCAAAGCCATATTTCTTTAAAAGGGTGATTGGCATCATGGTCAAATTGATTTTGTCTTGGGATTGTGGACCTTGAACGGCATATGGATTTTGACGATTTTTAGTTATAAATTGCTGATACAGATCGTTAACCAAATAATGAAACATTTTAGGATCAATAGGTTTTTGTAGATAGCGATTTTGAGGATGATCCTCTAAAAATTTTGGAATGTCTGATATGTCGAGGAGAAAGCGTCCAGTGATTAAGAAAAAAGGAATTTTTAGATCTTTAACGGCTTTTAAATATAAATCTCCACCGGTATGGTTGGGCATATCATAATCAGAAATGACTGACCAAGTCAGCTCTACCACCATCTTTTATAAACTGAAGGGCATCTCTACCATCCTGAAAAACATGTAATTTACAGTTGTACTCAGCTGGCAAAATCATTTCATAAAGGTTACGAATCACTTCATCATCTTCAGCAATTATAATTGTAAATTTTTCGCTCACTTTTCTTTCCTTGATTTGTTCCCAAACGACTAAAACTATTGTACCTTGAAAAAAATATTTTACAGGTAAAAAGTGAGTAAAAATGACTAAGACAGATGATTACCAAAACATTCAAGTCGGGATTGAGCTTAAGGATTCCTTAGAAGAATTTTTTTTAGAATCGTGTCCATTTAAAACTTTTGAAAAATGGTATGCTATGGCCGAAAAAACTGAAGCGAATGTCGATGCTATGAGCGTGGCGACTGTTGATGTTTTAGGAGTCCCGCGAAATCGATTTTTGTTATTTAAAGGCTTAATGAATTCACAATTTGTTTTTTATACAAATTACTTAAGTCAAAAAGCTCAAGACATTGATCAAAACCCTCATGTTTCTTTAAACTTTTTTTGGAGTACTGTGAAATTTCAGGTACGAATCACTGGAGTTGCACATCGTTCTTCTCGTGAATTTAGCCGAGATTATTTTAGATCGAGGGACCGTGACAGCCAATTAGCTTCGGCCATTTCCCGACAATCCTCAGCTATTTCATCGCGTAAAGAATTACTTGAAAAATTGGGAGAGTTTAAATTGTTATTAAATAACAAGGAAGTAGACTGTCCTGAACATTGGGGGGGCTATCTCTTAACGCCAACTGAATTTGAGTTTTTTATTTATGGAGAACATCGAATTAATGATCGTTTTCTTTTTAAGAAAAATGAGTCAAACTGGAATCTACAGCGCTTACAACCATAGTTTTGAGGATTAAATGAACCTGCAGTTTCAAATTGATGAACAATTACTTAAAGACACTCATTTCATGTACGATTTAGATTTAAGTCGATTGTTATTAATGAATGACCGCGAGCTACCTTGGTTTATACTAGTTCCTAGACGCCGGGGAGTAGAGGAGATCATTCGTTTAGCTGATGAGGACGCGGCACTTTTAATGGAAGAAATTAGAGAGGTCTCACGATTTATTGACCATTTCGCCAAACCACATAAAATCAATGTGGCGAGTCTTGGAAATATGGTTCGTCAGCTGCATGTTCATGTCATGGGAAGAAAACAAAATGATCGGGCGTTTCCAAAGCCAATATGGAGTGTACCTGCTGAAGGTGATATTAGTTACACTGCAGAAGAAGTAGAAGCTTGGAGAGAGTTGGTGCTCGATTGGTTTGCACCTTAATCTTCCAAGCTCCACATTATTCTTTATTTTAAGCTACTTTATTGTCTTCTTCATGAGTGCTTTTTATCGTCTTTCTGCCAGCAATATACTTATTGATAGAAGCTGGTATTTCTTGAAAAAAGTCATCCTCTCTGAAGCTAATTTCATCTTGTAGTTCTTTGCCTTCAATAGCGTTATTGATGAAATATTTTTCCAATCTAAATAATGGTCCTGCAATTTTATGCGAATAAAACAATCCCCATAAACAAACTGCTGTCGATATGGCCATGGATACGACTAAAAACACTTTGGCCATAAAAGCTTTTTGCTCTCTGATCATTAGAAAAAAGGGATGATCAGGAGGAAGCTGAAGAGCTTGACCTTTTTGTAAATAGGTCTCAAAGAAATAATGATTCGCTAGATAAATGATACCCATTGAACAAACGGATATCATGATCAAACTCACCATGAATTTCAATTGAAAATCAGGATTAATTAAAAACTTTTTCTCTCTTAATAATAGCGCCATTAAAGGAGAACGTTTTTCAGAGTAACTTGGTTTTTTATTGATTGTATCCATACGCCATCTCATCCTTTTCTTCTGAGTTATAGTCCATTTCAATTAATTTATCTTCTAACGATGCCGTTTCACTCTCTGGTTCTTCGATAAATTCATCTTTTTCTTTAGGAACACTTGCCGTTTTTCTAACGACTTCATTATTTTCTTTAAATGAACCTAATCTTTCATTGAATTCTGAAGTCTGAGTGTATTCCTTAATATAAGAAATCTCATCTTGTGATAGACCATGCTCACCTAAATTCTTCATTTGATTAATTTCAGAAAGAGTGTAGTTGTCATTTATAATGAGATAGTACACGAATTTAGGATCCCATTTTTCAATGTTTTCTACTTCTGTATTTAATTTTCTTTTTAAGTCGATTACTTCACTTTGAATTTTTTTAATCTCATTAAGTGAATAATTTTTAGCTAAATACGCTTTTTCTAATTCAAGAGATTTGTTTTTTAGTTTTTCTTTTAAGTCATACTTGGCTTTATCATCTTTAATTTGTTTCATCTCTTCTTTGGATAAAGTCGTATTAAACTCATTAAAGACTTCACCCAGACGATCCAAATCTTTAACGTTTTTCTTCTTAAGGTATTGAGCATTTTTTGGGTTTGCTGATTTTGTTGCATTCGAATTTAACGATGATTGATCGTTATTCGTCTCTAAAAATTCTTCTTCAGAGTCAACAGCATCAACGACCTCATCTTGAGTTGAACTCAGATGCCAAACCATCATTGCTAACATACCCATTGAGATGACCAGTGTTTTTTTCATATTTTTTCTTAATGAAAAAAGATTCTTCGGTAAATAAACTTCTAACGTGCCACAATTACCAAAGGGATGGTCTCATTTTAAAGATCTGAGGTTTGATATCAAGAAGAGTTGTGAGGATTTGAGAGTTCTATTGATTTTGACTATTTAGCGAGATTCAAAAGTCTTTGAAAAAGAGCAAAACTGCCACTTGTCAGTGGCAGTCATTTTAGAATTAAGGATTTACACTAGCAGGCATTCTCTTGGCATTTTCATCTGGTGCTTTTAAAGGATTAGTAAAGTCCTGTTGGTTTTTAGCATCAAAGTTTCGCACTTGAGAAGCTAACTCAAAATTTTGCTTAGCTAGTTCTTTATAATCTTTATCAGATTTCAGTTTTTCAATTTCTCTTTGATATTCAGCAATCACTTTATTCTTTAGAACTAATTCACTTTTTAATGAATCAATTTCCGTTTTGTACTTCTTTGAATAAAACTCTTCTTTTTTATTGGACGTGAGGGAAGTTTCAATGAGCTTAGTCTTGGTTTTTTCAAGTTCATTTTCTAAGTACTCCGCTTTTTCACCATAATTTGTTTTAACAGAAGCTAAATCTCTTTTGAGCGCATGAATTTGTAAGTGTTGCTCATAATTTTTTGTCATCTGATCTTTATCAACTTTATCTTTATACTGTTGATATTCCATATCAAATTTCTTTGCTTCAAGATCAATATCTTCGATAAACTTGGCTTGAACCATTACTGGTGTTAAAGAAAGGGCCAGTAAAGTCATTAGTACATTTCTCTTCATCTCTATGTCCTGGTTGTGTCATCTAACAAACAATCTATAGGCTTTATCGGCACAAAGAGAAAAATTCTTTAGTAAAATGGTCGGGATAAAAATTAAAAGGCCCAGAATGTCTGGGCCTTACTAGATAACTTCTGGAATTTATTATTTAACAATCTTTGCAACTTCTGCTGAATCATCCCACTTCTTAGCATTAGAACCTGATCTGTCTTTTATGATTCTTGAAGCAGAATCTAAGGTGATCATTGCTAGGACTTCTGTTTCAGCTTCTGAACAACGAGTCTTACAATTTTTTGTCATCTCCAAAATTGTAGCAACTCCAACACTGTATGGACCATTTAAGTTACGGTCACAAGCAGCGAATCCCGCATATTCTTTTAGTTCACTTGGACAAATGGCATGACCAAAAATTAAACTTTTACCATTACCATCAGAATGTCTTGCTTCATGAAAAAGAGTTCCTAAACGATTAATTGAGTTAGCTAAATTATTTGGTTCATCTGGAGTAATCGTTAGATTCGGATGAAACAACCCTTTTCCAATTTGAATAATTCCAACTCGAGGAGAGAGAACTGGTACAATTTCTTTTTCACGAACACTTGGTCCGATATTAACTCCAACTAAAATTCTATTTTCTTTTCCAAGATTATAAATTCCAGCACCTAAATTGGACATTACTGTCATGACGCCAGAATCTTTTTCTTCATCTTCTTTTGTTTCTGTTTTTTCTTCAGCGGTAATTTGTTCCAACTCTTCTAGATGAAATAATCTTTTTGTTGCTTCTTCTTTATCTTCAACAATATAGTCTGCTAAAAAATCAGGACGTTCAAAAATTTTAGGGTAAAGTACTTTTTGAGTTGAGACTTCAAGTCTTTTATTCACATCAAATTTTTCACCGACAACATAACTTACACGATCTAATAACCAGTCGTGTAAAACATCGGGTGAAATTTTTGTTAAACCTAAGATGCTATGGCTTACTTCTTCTGTTTTTGTACTAAAGCTCATCGCTTTTAAGAGGTTTAAATCTCTTTTTAGAGCATTGGCTTGGTCAAATGGGACACCTTGAACAACTGTTAATTTTTTAATAGTGGGTTTAGCTTGAGCCAGGGCATTTTGGGCAAATAAAGTGGAAAACAAGATTGATGAAAGCCCGATAGTTACACTCAGTTTACGCATGATCTACTCGTTGTTAGTGTTGTTTCTCTCATCCAATAAGAAAAGGTTGACTAGTTTTAATTGAGTTTCAAATTTTTCACAAGGAAGAAGCGGGGAATGAGTAAAATCTATCCGAAAATGGGCAAGTTTTATGGAACTTTTATTTAACTTTGTCATCCACTCAGTGTAAAATTTACATGGGTTAACTCTCTATTAATTGAGGTCAGTGTGAAATCTCCCTGGAAAGTGTTTGGTAAAATTCTTATCGTGGCTTCGGTCGTGAACCTGGTAGGCTCTTGTAGCACTAATGAAAAAAACCTTGAAGCAGAACTTTATCAAGAAGCTTTATTAAAACAAATTAAAAATAGAGGAGCTGGAGTTGAAGGACAAGACTATATCCTTAGAGACTCAAGTTTAATTGATCGCCCAGAATGGATTAATGAGGTTAAAAGTTGGGCCGAGAGCAATGAAGCGAATGCTGAATACTATAAATATTTTTCAAATCAAAGTGGTCCAAAGATTCAAAGAGCACTTGCTTGTGATATTTCAAAGACCAATATTAGAGCAGAGGTTTCAGTTCAAATAGCTAGAGGTTTAGTTTCAAATCTTATTGGTTATATAGAGACCAATGTGCCGAACTTAACTGATCGAGAGAAATTAAATAACTACTTAGAGAATCAGTATGCAGATAAAGTGCAATCTTTTGTTAAAGGTGCGCAAGCCCTCAAGACCTATTGGGAATATAGAGAGTACCGTGTAGATAAAGGAGCAAAAGAAAATTTTAAAGCTTATGTATGTGCTTCACTCATAAGGATTCATAAATCAAGTATATTGAAGGCAATGGAACAAGCTCGCGAGCTTTTGCTAAATAATAAAATGTTAGCCGCAAAGCCAGAGCATTTACGTCAGTTATTGAATACTAATTTTCAGATACTTATTAAAGAAATGGATCTAGAAATTCAACAAAAAACACCGGAATCCGGCAACGTCGAAGAAACTCAAACTCTTCGTTCATAAAATTCTTCATTCTTCCGAAAAATAGGGAGATGGAGACTCATTATGATTTTAAATTTTTTAGCAGCAATTTGTAGAAAAAGAACTTTTCATGTTTTAGTTTCTTCGTTGCTTATTCTTTCACTGAGCGCCTGTTCTTTTCAGCCAACGCAATCGTTACTTCAAAGCCGAGCGATCGCAGAAGAAACATTTCAAAGCGTTGTCCATAAATTTATTCAAAATGAATGGGAAAATTTAAGTGATGCCAGTAAGGCAGAACTTAAAACGATTCAACTCAATGTCTCAAAATATGTTCTATATTAAACTCATTTAAGTGTTGATCAAAAAGTAGCAGTATTTAGACAAGCAGAAAATTATTTAAATAAAGTCTATCCACAATTCTTAGAGAATGTAAAAAATGAAAAACTTGGAAATGAAAATAGAGTTTATAAAATAGCAGAAGCTCCACTTTGGGATTTAAAGTCAGAGATCGACTATTTAAATAACGAAGTTAAAAATTTAAAAAATGGACCAGTGATTTTTAAAACCAAAGATTTATTGGCGATGTTAAAACCAGTGGAAGTTTCTAGTGCTGAATTAGAAATGGTTCCCTTTAAAATGATTGATATAAAGCCTGAAGAAATTTTAAGTTTAAAAAAAGAATTAGATCAAATTGATTCTGAAGAAAAACAAATACTCACTTTGGTTAATTATTTTGAACAAAAAATAGCTCCTTATGAAAACAAGTTGGCCAATCTAAAAGCGACACTTTTAGAAGTTCCTGGTTTAGACATGTCTCAAAAACAAGTTGTTTTAGGTGTGGAGTTCCTCGATTATTATTATGGAAATATTGGCGTGGAAAAAAGAAAGACTATTATGTCCGAACTTTTGCATGTCGGTCCTAAATTTACAGAAGAAGAAGTCTTAAAAGTCCTTTTTAAAAACTCCGGTCCTGGTCTTGGAAAAGTTATGCAACAAATGGGGAAAGAAGCAGGATTCTCGGGGAAAATGTCTGAACTCATGGCGGTCTTAGAAAGCTCAGGGAAAAGTGTCCCTCACCATTTGGTGCAAAAAATTGTGGCCGAAGACTCAGGAGATTATGGGATTAAATCAATCGATCAAAAACCACTAGGTACGGGAACAATCGCTCAGGTAAACCGTGCGCTCTTATGGGATGAAGGTGTAGAAAAAGAAGTGGCGCTTCGTTTCTTAAAACCTGGAATTGAAACACAAGGAAAAGATGATATCCGTATCTTAAAAAAGTTTGTTAAAGACCGTGAGAAACTTTTATTAGAAGCTGGATTTGAAGATGTAAATGTCATCGCCGTATTAATAGATAGTGTGGAAAAATTTATCTTAGAAGAAACTGATATTCAAGCAACCATTAATCACCAAAAGAAAGCCTTTGATGTGTATTCACGTTCCGTGGTTGTAAATTCATCTAAAAATGACAAGATACTAGTGGAAATGAAAGTTCCTAAAATTTTCAATCCACAAAAATTAAAAACAAAAAAGCCATCACAATTACATATTCAAGAGTTTTTGGCCGGTGGTAAAAAATTCCAAGATGTTTCAAATCCTGAAATTCAAAAAATTGTGGCCAAAGAAATGATTAGAATGTGGTTTGGTGAAGCATTATTTGAATCGGGCTATATGAATGCCGATCTTCATCAAGGTAACTTTCGTGTTTTAGTTTATGAAGAAAAAAATGAAATAAAACTCTACCTCTACGATTTTGGAATGAGTAAAAATTTGAGTAAAGACGAACAACGAGCATTTTTATTAGTAGGTGTAGGTGCCCATTTAAATTCGTCAGATCTTTTGGTTGAAGGATTAAGCCTAGCAGCTAAAAATGAATCTGCTCAAAATAAGAAAAAAATTAAGGATCTTATTGAAAAAGAAATGAAGCTCAATGGAAAAAAATCAGCTGAAGACTGGGTTATTTGGACTGTTCAGAAAAACCTTTTTGTCTCAGAACAACTCGGAGCTTTCGCTCGTGGCTCATCTCTTTTAAAACAACTTCCAACCACAATTGGTGAAAAGCAGTTGTTTAAAGATGTATTAGTTGAAGTAGGGATGGAGAAACTTAAAAAATCTTATGCTGATCGAGATTTTTATTTTCCGCTTAAGAAATGGGATTTCGTTAAAGTTGGTAAGGCGTGGGTGAAGGATTCTTGTCAGCAATTAATCCAATCACTCTTTAGAAAAAAGGTTGTCACCGATTAAAGGCTCGCTTACACTTTAATAATGAAATCAGTTTTAATCGTCGATGATCAAGAAGAAATTAGAGAAATACTAGCCTTTGGATTTAAAGAAGCTGGTATCAATGTCTTTGAAGCAGGATCTGCTGATGAAGCTTTAAAAATTTGTCAGAGCCAAGAGATCCACTGTTTGATTTCTGATTATTTAATGCCGAAAAAAAATGGGGCTGACTTAGTTCGAGCGCTACGTGATTTAGAAATTCAAATCCCAGTGTTCATGATGACTGGTTATCTAGAATGTCCAAGGCAAGAATTAATTGATCTAAAAGTTCAAGCAACTGTCTTTAAGCCATTTGAGCCCGATGAGCTTATTCTTCAAGTAAAAAAAGTTATTGGATAATTTTTTTAACGCCAAAAATCAGCGTGATAATCAAAAGCACACTGTCTTTTAATTTTTTGAAGATACTGATGAATTTTTGGAGAAAATTGAAACTCTGGAAAAATATACATTCCCCATAAGTGTGCAGCCAATGCAATATCAAGAATGGTCATCTCGTTGTTTTGATAAAATGGCCGCAAGTCATTTTCAAGACCTGCTAAAATCAAATCAAGTTCAGCAATAAATTCTTCTTTTTGATGAATGAGGTTTTTAAAAGGGCCACGTTTAATTTCTTTTTTCTTTTGAAAATACTCACGCGATTGCTCATTAAATTCTGGTGTCCAAATCCAGTAAGGCATACAGAGATTGTGAACAGGTTTCCCGATACGATCTAAAAGGGCATTGATTTCTTCCTGATGG
>JAKLJM010000078.1 GCA_023151145.1 Bacteriovoracaceae bacterium
GGGACCATTCGTAAAAAAGATAAGGTATTTTTAAAGCACTCTGAGCAAGAATATGAAGTGTTAAAACTTGCTGTAAACTCGCCCTTTTTCACTGAAGTGTCTGAGCTTACGTCCGGTGAAGTAGGGATGGTGATCTGTGGTATTAAAACTATTCGTGACGTTCACATTGGCGATACTGTTGTTAATGCCAACCAAAAAGAGACTCCAAACCTCCCTGGATATACTGAAATCAAACCGATGGTTTTTTGTGGGATTTTCCCTGTCGATTCTCCTGATTATGAAAATCTTAAGGAGTCGTTAGGAAAATTAGCATTGAATGATGCGTCTTTTACTTATGAGCCTGAGTCTTCAGCAGCATTAGGATTTGGATTTCGTTGCGGATTCTTAGGTCTTTTGCACATGAATATTATTCAAGAAAGATTGGAGCGTGAGTTTCAATTAAATTTAATTTCCTCTGCACCATCAGTGTCTTATCACGTTACCAAAACAGATGGAGCACAAATTTATGTTTCAAACCCTTCGGAGTTACCAGAAGTAGGTGAGATTCAAGATGTTCAAGAACCAATGGTTCAATTATCAATCCACGTTCCAAATGAGTATGTAGGAAGAATCATCACTCTATGTGAAGAAAAACGTGGAAAACAAAATCAAATTAAATACATTACAGAAGATCGCGTACAAGTCATGTATGATTTGCCGTTAGCGGAAATGGTTTTTGATTTTTACGATAAATTAAAAGGGATGACCAAAGGTTATGCCTCTATGGATTACGAATTTAAAGATTATATGTCCGCAGATCTTGTAAAAGTCGACATTCTTTTAAATGGTGATAAGGTTGATGCGCTCTCAATTATTTGTCATCGTGATAATGCGTACTACAAAGGTCGGGAATTGGTCTCTAAATTGCAAAAATTAATTGATCGACAGCAATTTGATATTGCCGTTCAAGCTGCAATTGGTGCTAAAATTATTGCCCGAGAGACAGTGAAAGCGCTTCGTAAAAACGTACTCGCAAAATGTTACGGTGGAGATATTTCTCGTAAGAGAAAACTACTAGAGAAACAGAAAGAAGGTAAGAAGCGCATGAAGATGGTTGGATCAGTAGAGGTTCCACAAGAAGCGTTCTTAGCAGTATTGAAAGTTGGTGAAGATTAATAAAATGTTTTAGGGAAGAAAACAGATAAAGGGAATTATGGATCAGACGATTAAAGAACATTTTAATAAAGCGTTAGGAATCTATACGCAAGGTAATCATTACGACACATTATTAGAAGCGAAGAAAGAGTATTTTGAAATTACCGGCCAAGCTAATGATGATGATGACGATTTTGAATCGCGTATGAATTCTTTTAATGAATGGTATGTTTTACAGTTTATTTCAAAACGTGGAACGAGAACGGTTATTTCAGACTATCTCATGAATAATCCGGTAGATGATTTAACTGCCAAATGCCTAACAGGTGTGAACTATTCGCTGTTTGAATACACTGGAAAAAATTGGAGAGGATTAGACTCTCTACTTGATATGCTTCACGATAAGAAAATTCTTTTACCTAAGGGATATGTTCTTCCTTCTATTATTGAAGGGGATTTGTTTGTAGGGAGAGTTTTAAGCCTTAATGGTGATACTTATTTGATGAGTGGTTTATGTGTAATTCCAAAAGATGTGAGAAGCATTTTAAAGAAAGAATGTAAGCGTGTCAGAAAATTAAAAAATCCCAATGAAGAATTAAAGTTTTTATTAAAAACCGAATCATTTAAAACGAAGTGGATTCGTTACGGGCATGTTGATGCCACTAAAATCTTTAAGTACGAATAAGCAGTCTCTGTGATTAAACTCTACGGTTTTTCACTTATTCGCAATGCCATTAAATATGATTATTCATTTAAAGAGGCGCTATTATCCATGGCGCCTCTGGTTCAATACTCTGTCGTTGCCGTTGGAAAGAGTGAAGACGAAACCCTTAAAGTCGCTGGTGAAATCCCTAATATAAAAATCATTGAGACAGTTTGGAATCAAGATCTTAAGCAAGGTTTGGTTTTATCAGATGAAACGAATAAAGCCCTAACGTCTTTAAGGAGCTCTCTTTCTGGCGATGAACTAAAATCAGCTTGGGGCATCTATCTTCAAGCAGATGAATGTTTACACGAAGACGACTTTGAAATTTTACGCCATGATATCGAAGAAGCCGAGCGTGGTGGATATGATGCTATTATGTTTTCTTATCTCCATTTTTGGCAAACTCATCACTTCATTGCTACAGCAAAAAGATGGTATCCACACGAAGTGCGCGCGATTAAGCTAGATTCATCCATTGAATCTTGGGGAGATGCCCAGGGCTTTAGACATTATCAAAAACCTTTTTATTCTAAGGCGAGAATCTATCATTATGGCCATGTTCGCGACCCGAAAGTGTATTTAAAAAAAATGGAAGATATGAGTGCGCTTTATAGTAAAAATGCCACAGAATCCAAGTATTATAATGCCAAGGATCGCGATAAAAAAGATGATCACCAATGTATCTTTTATTGGGGAACACATCCACAAGTGATGCACGAAAGAATTTTAAGACTAGGTGACGTCTTAGAATTGCCGCCAAGAGAAGAAGTCTATATTGTGGGCAACCCAAAAGAAATTACCCCACACTTTCTCTCAAGATTAAACGTCGCTCAAATTCACTGGGTGGATTCCATGGGAAAAGTTCCCAGTGATAAAAAGAAGTTAGCAGTGAAGCTTCATGCAAGTTTAATGGATAAATTACTGGGGAAAACCCATGTACCAGAAAAAATGCGTTCTAAACACGCTAAGCCTTGGCCACTTGAATTTCTTCTGTTGTTAAAACTTTCCGAAAAGGGATTTGGCTTTAAATAAAAGCTATAATTTGATAAACTTAACACCGAATTTATATTTTATTTTTTTAAGGAAATACCTATGAAAGTATCTATGATTGGCACGGGCTACGTGGGATTAGTAAGCGGAACATGTTTTGCAGAAATTGGTCACGATGTGACTTGTATTGATATTGATCCAAAAAAGATCGAAATGCTTAAAGCGGGAAAGTCGCCAATTTATGAACCAGGATTAAATGAACTTCTTGAAAGAAATATCAAAGCAAAACGTTTGAATTTTTCAACCGGATACGAATCTGTAGCTTCAGCGAAAGCTATTTTTTTAGGCGTAGGTACACCTTCTGCAGATGATGGACGTGCGGATTTAAAATACTTAAGAGCTGCTGCGATTGAAGTCGCAAAAAATTTAAGTGAAGGCGCCATCGTTGTTATTAAATCAACTGTTCCTGTTGGCACAAATAATGAAATACGAAATCTAATGCACGAGCATACTAAAAAACAATTTCATTTAGTAAATAATCCTGAATTTTTAAAAGAAGGATCAGCCGTTGAAGATTTCATGCGCCCTGATCGCGTTATCATTGGTCACAACTCAGCTGAAGCCTACGCGGCAATGGAAGAATTGTATGCACCGTTGGTTCGTCAAGGAAATCCCATTTACGGCATGAGTAATTTATCAGCAGAGATGAGTAAGTATGCAGCTAACTGCTTTTTGGCGACAAAAATTTCTTTCATTAACGAGATCGCTCGTCTGTGTGATAAGACTGGAGCTGATATTGAAGAAGTGAGAAAAGGAATTTCTTCAGATAAAAGAATTGGTGGGCACTTTCTTTATCCAGGCCCAGGTTACGGTGGTTCATGTTTTCCAAAAGATGTTAAAGCATTGGTTTATACCGCTAAAGAACATGGGATGAATTTAAAAATCGTTGATGCTACAGAAGTAGTTAACGAAGAACAAAAAGCTTATGTCTTTGAGAAAGTACAATCTTATTACGGCAGTAATTTAACTGGTAAAATCTTCACTTTTTGGGGAGTTGCCTTTAAAGCAAATACTGATGACGTGAGAGAAACCGCGGCGATTGCATTGGCCCGAAAACTCATCGGTGCTGGTGCTAAAATTCAAATTTTTGATCCGGTAGCTACCGAAAATTATCTTCACGTAATGAAAGAATTTAAAGAATGTGAAGGTAAAATTACACATTTTGATAGCAAGTATGATGCCCTTAATAATTCAGATGCGCTAATTACGGTAACTGAATGGCGAGAATTTAATACGCCTGATTTTGCTGAAATCAAAAAGCGCCTTAAAAAATCAGTGATTTTTGATGGAAGAAATTTGTATGATACTCACAAAGTATTAGCAGAAGGTTTTGATTACTTTGCCATTGGTAAATTTATTCCTAAAAAAGGATAATTATGAAAATTGGTGTTATTCAACTTACGTCACTTTTAGATGCTCAACATAATTTAAATGTGATTGAGAATTTAATTTTAGAGGGGAAAAAATCAGGAGCAGAGGCATTCTTTCTGCCAGAGTGTTTTCTCTCGATGTCTGATGGCTCAGCACCAACACCTTTTCTAGTAGAAAAAAATAATGAGTGGTATCTTAAAATTAAAGATCTCGCCTCTAAACACCAAGTCGCTCTGCTTGGCGGTTCTGCTGCCACGGTAAATCCCACGAATCCAGAAAAAGTGATCAATCGTGCCTATAATTTCGATCAAGCAGGAAATGATTTAGGGACTTACGATAAAATTCATCTCTTCGCCTGTGATTTACCCAATAAAAAAATTTCTGAAGGTAGAATCTATGCTGAAGGAAATGAATCTAAAACAATTGAGTATAAGAACGTTAAAATTGGAATCAATATTTGTTTTGATCTACGGTTTTCTGAAATGGCCTTAGAGTATAGAAAACTTGGTTGTCAGATTTTAACTTATGCTTCAGCTTTCACTGTACCAACCGGAAGGGCCCATTGGCATACACTTCTTCGCGCTCGCGCCATTGAATCACAGTGCTTTGTTGTAGCTTCCGCCCAATGGGGACACCATAACGATAAAATTCAAACATTCGGCCACTCATTAGTTATTGATCCTTGGGGAGATATTTTATTAGATCTTCAGGACGGTGAAAAAGTAGGTGTGGTAGACCTCAATTTTGAGCGTATTACTGAAGTAAGACAATCGGTTTTAATGCGCCGAGAATAAAATCTCTCCATTTAAGAAGAAATTATTTTGTCCCCCAATAGCTTTATCGTTAAGATAATTAAGGATATTTTATTGGAGGTTATGAATGAGAAAGCTCACATGGATGGTGCTTCTATTATCTTTAGCATCTTGTGGTTCAGGTCAGAAAATTAGCGACGAAGCAAGACTTGTTCGTTTATTAGAAAAGAAAGATCTAGAAAGATGTCAGCCAATTGATCAAGTGACAGGTGAAAACGATAAAGGTTCTGAAACTCTTGCAATTGAACAAGCGAAAGTTGCAGCAGTAGATCTCAATGCAGATTCACTTTATATTGAAGATTCAGTGGCCAATGGTGAAAATATTATCATCAAGGCCATGGCCTATAAGTGTAGAAGATAAACTCAAGGAAGAGGTAGATATGAAAAAATTAGTTCCCTTTGTTCTTTTAATTTCACTATTAGCAACAGTCTCTTGTTCATCATCAAAAAAAGATGAAGAAGAAGATGAACCATCTGAGCCTCAAGAAGCTCGTACATTTAAGCTTGATTATGAAGTCGTCGATGCTTCTGATAAAGTTATACCTGATTGGATTAAATCTCCAGGCAAAGTAAACAAAATCGAAGAAAGAAAAGATTATCGTTACTTTGTAAATGAGTCTTCAAATGTAAATCAAAGACTTTGTGAAAAATCAGCAGAAGCAAGAGCAAGTGCGCAAGTGGCTTCTGAAATTACCCAATTCATTAAGAACTCATATGCTGAAGCTACTCAAGGCGGAGAGAATGAAGAAGTAACGTCATACATGCAAGAACAATTGGCGCAAGAAACTCAAGCCTTTGTTGTTGGTGCCAGCGTGGTGAAAAAATATTGGGAAAAAAGATCATATAAAGAAGCTCTCGGAGCTACTAAAAATGAAGTGAAATTTTATTGTTATGCTGTAGTTCGCATGGCAAAAAAAGATGTAGAGAAAGCCGTAGATATGGCCAGAGCAAAACTTCTACAGTCGATTAAAGCACCAGAAGTAAAAAAGAAAACAGAAGATGCTTTAAAAGAAACAGCAAAAAAGTTTTCAGAATTAGATGAAAAAGTTGAAGTAGAAAATAAACAATAAAAAGTGGGGCATCTTGCCCCACTTTTTTATTTTAGTGAAGAAAGAATAAATCATGAAAAGAATTTTAGCCTTTTTGTTCATGTTCACTTTGTGTGCATGTGGTAGCTGGAAAAAAAAAGACTCCCAACCTTTATGGATAACTGATACCAATGAATCATGTTCATCGGGATCAATCTGTGCTGTTGGAGAGGGGAAAAACGCTGAAGAGTCCAGAGCGCGTGCAATGGCCAATTTAGCAAAGATTTTTGAGAATCAAATTACTAGTGAATTTAAAACGAGTGTGACGAGTAAGGCTGAGATCGTTCAAGAGGAGTCAGAGGATTTCATCGTTGAACAAACAAAGTTGTTACTTGAAGGCGCAGAAATAAAGAAAACTTTTATCAATCAAAATCAAAATTATGCTTTAGCTGAAATTTCAAAAAGTAAGTGGGCATCTTTACTGAGAAAAGATATCGAATTAATCGATAATAAAATCAAAGCACGTTTAAAAGAAAAATCGATCACTTCTCTAGTGGCCGTTGAAAAGTTGTTAAAAGAAAGAGCTCCATTAGAAAGAAAAATGCAATTTTTAGGAGCAGTAAGTTTTATAGCGCCAATTAGTCTTGAAGCACTGGCAGAAGAAAAAGTGCGAAGACAAGAAGAAATAAGAATTTTTGTCAACGTTAATGGCGTAGACAAAGAAGATTTCACTGCGCTTTTAAAAGAAGGTCTAAGCCAGGCAGGATTTTCGACAACAGAAGGCAACCAAGCAACTCATCAAATGAATGTTTCAGTAAAAGCCAAAGATGCCTATTTAAAAGTGCAGGGCTTTATGAAAAAATCATATGTCATAAAATGTATTTTAAAAGATAAGTCGGGCAAAGAATTATCAACAGTCGTATTTGATTATGCGGAATCTGGAAGAAGTATTGATCAAATTGAAGCCAAAGTTTTTGGCCAGTTTAAAACAGATGTAAATGAAAGAATTAATGAATTTAATATTCAATAAATGGAGGATTTTATGAAAAAAATGCAATGGGTTTTAGCGCTATTATTAGCATCATCTCTTTTAACATCTTGTGGCGGATTTAAATCAAAAAGAGTCAGTGGTAATGAAGGTGATGAACTTGCCCAAGAAATTACTGATAAGTGGATCATTAAGGACACTGAAATTGCCGTGAAAGATATCCTTAAACAAATTGATGCCCATCCTTCATTTCAAGAGTATTTACGCGCAAATAAAAAGCCTAAAATTTTTATTGCTGAAGTACAAAACGAAACAGCTGAACCTTATTTTCCAATTGCTGACTTGAATGATGAATTATTAAATGAATTTTCATACACCGGAAGATTTACTCTTTTAGATGCAGCTCAAAGAGAAAAGCTACTAAAAGAAATTAAATATCAAAATGACGGAATGGTTGATCCAAAACAAGCAAAAAGTATTGGGAAACAATATGGTGCAGATTTATTAGTTTTTGGATCTGTGAGAATGCAACCAGAATCTCGTGACGGAAAAACAATTAAACAATACTCTGTAAATATGAGAATGACGAATCTTGAAACATCAGAAGAAGTGCTGCGTGTGAGAACAAAAACTCAGAAATACTCAGAGCAAAGTAAAACTGGTTGGTAGTAATGAAAAAGCTTCTTAGTTCATTTTTACTTACTTTTTTTCTATTTGGATGTGCCACTTCGGGAAGAGATGGGGCAAGAAAAGTAAGAGCATTGCTCTTAGAAAAGAAGAACTCTGAAGCTTTGGAATTTGCTAAGACTGATGATTTTTACCGTGAAGAAAAAGATCGATTATTAAAACAAATGGAGCTTGGATCTTTACATTATTTAAATGGAAACTATTACCAAGCGCTACAATCTTTTGATAAAGCAAAAGAAATAAGTGATCAGCTCTTCACTATTAGCCTTTCAAAAAAAGCATCGACTATTATTTCTAATGATAATTCAGACAATTATTATGGTGAGCGCTACGAGCGCTCACTAATAAGATACTACCAATCTCTCATGCATTATTTACTTTATACCAACGGTAAATATGAAAAATTCTCAGAAAATGTTTACGGGGAAGATGGTAAAAAATTATCTGAAAGAGTGATAGATGAAAAAATATTAGATGATGCTACTAAACGCTTTCACTTGCAAGCGGCGAGAAGTGTACTTATTGAATGGGATTCTTTACTGAATACTTTTAAAAATAGCACAAGTGGAGAAGCTACTTTTAAAGATGATTTAAACGCAAAACTTTATGGGGCGCTTATTCATGAAGCATTGGGCTCTAGTAATGATCTTTCAATCGCTAAAAATTTATACAAGTCGGCCAAAGAGGTCTTAACTCGTTATTATAATTTGTTGCCAACTTTTAATGGTAAAGCGAGCGAATTTCGCAAAGATTTTGAAAAACTGCCAAACTTATCAGCTAATGATTTCAAAAATTATGTCTATGAAACAGAAAAACAAAAAGAACTTTT
>JAKLJM010000079.1 GCA_023151145.1 Bacteriovoracaceae bacterium
GGAAAGAAAAACGTTTTTTGGAATGAGTTTCACTTTAGTTTTTTCAAGTACCACAGTAGAGGCGTGATAAACTTCGTCTGAAAACAAAGCGCGGTGACCAAAAAATTGACCGTTACTGAAAAAACGCATGAAATGTTCTTTTCCACTATCTTTTCCAATAAGTGAAAGGCCCACGAGTCCTTCTTCGACAATATAAATTCCTTGAGGTTTATCACCACTATTATAAATAAAGTCACCGCGTTTAAATTCCTGCGCAATTGCGTTTTGATTTATACGGGCCTTTATTTCAGGATCTAAATTGGTCCAAAGTTCTGCAAAGTTCATTTGATGATTTTAATAAGGTTTTTAAAGGTTTGAAAAGGAAAACAGTAATCTAAAACATATATTTAGTTTCTTTTTCTATGTTCTAAAACATAATCTAATTTCTCATTTTGAATTATAGTTAATTTAATGAAAAGTGAGGGAAAAGTGAAAAAGCCAACAGTAAAAGAATTTTTTGATAAAGCAACTTGGACATTAACATACGTGGTTTATGACACAGAGACCAAAGATGCGATCATTATAGATCCAGTGTGGGATTATGATCCTGCGGCTTCTAAAATGAGTACAGAATCCATCGATGTTGTGATGGATTATATTCAAAAAGAAAAACTGCATGTGCATTATATTTTAGAGACTCACGCTCATGCTGATCATGTGACTGGTTCACAAGTCTTAAAGAAAAAAATCCCAGGATCAAAAGTAGGGATTGGTGCAAAGATAACTGATGTGCAAACAGTGTTTAAAAATGTTTTCAATTTAAATCCTGAATTTCCGACAGATGGAAGTCAGTTTGATCTTTTATTAAACGAAGAAGAAGATTTAAAAGCAGGATCATTAACAATTAAAACAATCTATACGCCAGGACATACGCCTGCTTGTGGAAGTTATTTAATCGGCGATGCCCTCTTTTCTGGTGATGCGCTTTTTATGCCAGATTATGGAACAGGAAGATGTGATTTTCCTGCGGGCAGTGCCAATGATTTATATACATCTGTTCATGAAAAACTTTATAAACTTCCTGACACAACTAGAGTTTTTGTTGGTCATGACTATTTACCAAATGGCAGACAAGTTGCTTTTGAAACAACTATTGGTGAATCAAAAAAACAAAATATTCAGTTAAAGGCAGAAACGTCGCGTGAAGAGTTTGTAGAATTTAGAAATGCACGAGACAAAAAATTAGCGGCACCAAGACTATTATTACCGAGTGTGCAAATTAATATAGACGCAGGTAATTTACCGGCTGTAGAAAATAATGGATCACGCTATTTAAAAATACCCATTCGCTAATTTATTGAGGAGTTAGTTATGACAGAAAATAATCAAGTGTTCACTCTGGCAAACTGCCAAAAGTGTCATGCTGTCAATAAAGTGAAGCCAGATTTAATGAAAGATAATAAAGGTGTTTGTGGGCAATGTGGAAGTGAACTTAAATTTCATCAACTAGTTTCTGAAGTTGATTTAATTGGGCTACAAGCTTTAATTCAAAAATCTCACATGATGCCAGTGGTTGTCGATTTTTGGGCCCCTTGGTGTGGTCCCTGTATGATGTTTGCTCCTACTTATGAAAGAGCATCATTGACTCTGCAAGGGAAAGTCGCTTTTGTAAAAATTAATACTCAAAATTTTCCTGAGGCCAGTGAGGTTTTTGGAATAAGAGGGATTCCTACTTTAGCGATTTTTAAAAACGGTAAAGAGGTAACGAGACAATCGGGTGCCTTTCCTTATGACTTATTGATTAAATGGTTAAATGAATTTGCCGTATGACAAAAAGAGCCCAACGAATGTTGGGCTTTTTTTATTTCTTAAATTCTTTAGTGTAACGAAGCTCACCAATACCTTCTTCGTTAATGATCCAATGAGAAAGTTCCCCATATTTTGAGATCATTGTATCCAATCTTTTTTGATCAACTGGACAAGACAAATGACGGGCCTTGATGGCCAACTGAACTTTTCGAACCGTTGATTTCGAAGGAAATTTTGAACAATTGATGGATTCATCCATGGAGTCGTCGATATAATATCTAAAGTCCACCGCTTTAACTTGTTTCCAATTATTGTTTTCACAGACAACGTAAGGACCAATATCGTGATCAGCTCCTAATACATCGGCCCTTTTTTGCAGCATGTGATTCCAAAATCTCATTCCATTAAAATTGGCCCCTAGATCACCATAGCTAAAAACACCATTACCAATTTTGTTTCCACCTAAATAGATTTTTTCTTTGGCGATTCCTACTTTAAGCGCACGAATGGTTCCTTTTTTATCTAGATAATTTTTCGTGAAATAATAAAAACCTTGTCCCCAGAAATGTTCTAGTTTATCTGTTCCGATGGTTTGATCCCCAACACGCATAACACCTGTGAGAACGAGATCCGTTGATTTTAAAAAAGGTAAACCCATGCCAATTCCATCCCAGGGAGTCCATCCTTTAAAAATGGATTCATCAAGAGAGATCGGTCTTTTATCAAAACGAGAATCTCGTAAAATTTCTTTCATGAGAATTCCCTTGAGGTGGTTATTAAAATATTTACGAAGCTCTTTATAAAGATCTTTTTCTTCACAAGAATGATTTTTTTGATTAAGTACTAATAGGGATTTTTCGATGTATGCATTTACTTTTGAATTAAGTAATTCAGCACTATCTTCAACTGGTTGCTCTAGCTTTGAGAATTGATCTGTTTCGGCTGCTTTTAGGGGAGAACCTAGCGACAGCGAGAGAATCATTGATGTTAGGGCAATGTGTTTTAGCATAAGAAGACTCCAGTTATTAACTGAAATATCTTATGCTAAATGCCCACTAAATTGACGAATGATGTAATTTTTACATATTTATTCGTTAACTTCGGCTTTTACAATTTCAATAAGTTTTACGGTACTTTGAGAGGCTTCAAAATAATCACCATGGGGAGCCATGGAAATCTCGGCGATTTTTTTATTTCCCTGATCGATTTGTTTAATAATTTCCCCAGCACTACGATGAAAATTCGCATGGCTTGCTTTAAGGCTTGCAAAGTTTTGACTTGAATTCGCAAAGTGCGCTCCTTCACCGTGAAGCCAGGCACCTAGCTTACATTTATTATCAAGACAAACTACCTGATGATCAAGAGAGCCATCTGGGTTACCAAGATATTTCATCAATTTCATTTTCCATTCTAAGTGAGCAGAAATGGCCGAATCAAAATCAAAGGTTTGTTGTTTCTTTTGAATTTGAATCCCTAATGCACTTGAGAGAGTGTGAAACTGTTTATCCATGGCTTCAATGTCTTCAGATAAACTAATGGATGATTTATAAACGGTGTTTGAAACATTTTTTAACTCGCCAGAGTTTTGTTCAAGATTAGATAAGGCTTCAGATATTTCTTGAATCCCAATGGCTTGTTCTTCAGAAGCACTTTTGATTTCTTGAGTCTGACCATAGACCTCATCAATGGCATTGGATAATTGCTGATTTAAATCAACGCTTCTTTTGGTTATTTTTTGAGCGTCAATAATTGAATCTAAGTTTTCTTTTGTAAGTTTTGTTAAATGTTGCGAAACATTTTCAATTCTTGATTTAGTACTATCAATTGAGGAATGAACTAGTTTTTCAATTTCTAATGAGGCATCTCCTGAACTTTTGGCGAGTTTTCCAATTTCTTCTGCAACGACGGCAAAACCTTTTCCTGCTTCTCCAGCTCGGGCAGCTTCAACTGAAGCATTAAAGGAAAGAAGTTTTGTTTGAAAAACGATTTCATTAATGAGGTTTGTTTTTGATCTGATATCGCTCATGATTTTTACAATTTCATTTAATTCAGAAAGCTTTTCTGTCGAGTCGGTTTCGAGAGTTTTGGAAATCGATTCTACTTTTTTCATGATTTGATCAAGCTGAATAATATTGTCACTTGAAAGACTCACCACTTCTTTGGTTTGATCAGCTAATTCTTTTAATGATTTCGAACTCGTTGCCGTTTTAGAGGCCATGGCCGATATTTCATGAATGGCGCTGGCCGAGCTTTCGACAGCTTTTGCTTCGTTTGTGATAACAATTTTTAAGGAATCACTTTCTCTAAAAAGGTTCTTTGAAAGATTGGCGATAACATCAAAAGTTTGGTTAAATTTTTGTATAGTCGTTTGAACGTCTGTCGATTTTCTACTTTTTGTGAATATATCCCAAATGATAAAAATCAGCGTAACGGTTAAAACAAGATGGATAATGAGATGATCTTGATTCTGTAAATAAATCCACGCTTGAAGATTTAGAGCAATAAAAAGCAACATAGGGACAAGGTAAGAATTTTTCTTCATTAAACGATTTCCTGATTTTATGGTTACTTACTTTATCGAAGGATTTAATGTTTTCTTTAGAGAGTTGGATTAAAGCCCTTAAAATTTATGATAATTGTTAGGAGAAAATGATTTTTAAATTCTAATTATTGATAAAACAAATTAAACTCTTTTGATCAGGTTTAAAGTAGAGATAAGTAAAGATAAGGAAAGAAAAATGGAAAATGATAAATATATCTGGCTTGAAGAAGTAAATGACCAAAAATGTCTTGATTGGGCGAAAGAAGAGAATAGTAAGACAAATCTTTCTTTGTCTTCACACCCCTTATTTAAGTCGATTCAATCAAAAGCATTAGAAATTTATCAAAATACAGACCGAGTTCGATATGTCGAATTAAATGGAAAGTATGTCTATCACTTATGGACAGATGAGTTGAGTATCCAGGGACGGTATTGTCGTCAATTAGAGTCTGATTACCTTTTGAATAAGGATAATTGGGAAACATTATTGGATTTAGATGAGTTGTCAGCAAAAGAGAATGAAAAATGGGTGTTTCGTGACTTTTTGATGAATGATGATGATTCTAAGGCGCTTGTCACGTTATCACCAGGTGGATTAGATTCGAATGTTATTCGTGAATTTGATTTAGGGACAAAAACCTTTTTAGCGGATGGATTTCATTTACCTTTATCTAAAGGATCTGCTCATTGGGTTAACAAAGATATCATTTGGCTTTCGCGTGATTATGGAGAAGGAAGCCTTACGAAGTCTGGATATCCTAATAGTATAAGAGAGCTAAAAAGAGGCGAGAATTATTTAAATGCCAAAATTCTTTACCAGACTAGCAATGAGTATGTTTGGCTCTATTCAACTTTTTTGACTTCAGACGATTTAAAAGAGAAAACTTTTTTGGCCAGTATCGGGCGAGATTTTTATCACCACGATTATTTGTTATATAAAAATCAAACTTGGGTTGAGCTTGATCTTCCGCAGATGATTGAATTTAGCGGAGGAAATCATGAAGCAGGATACTTTATTCTTAAAGAAGATTGGCGAGAGTTTAAATCAAAGGACATTATTCTTTTTCATTTTGAAACTCAAACAGCAACTTTAGCTTTTAGGCCTTCTAGCGGAGAAACCGTTTACTCTTTTGCTACTGTTAAATCTGGTTTTTATGCCATCATAGATAAGGATGTGAAAGGGCAGTTGTATTTTTTCGAAAAGAAAAATCAAAAATTTGAATCTCAAAAAGTTAATTTACCTGAAAACGGAACGGTAGATTTTTTAAGCACAGATCGTTATCAAGATAAATTTTTTGTTTCAGTAAGCTCTTTTAATTTACCCAATTCTTATTTTTTTGGAGAACGAGAAAAAAATATTTGCGTTGTAAAAAGCAACAAATCTTTTTTTGATCACGCTAATATTATTGTTGAGCAGTGCTTTGTAAAAAGTTTTGATCAAGTAAGTATTCCTTATTTTTTGGTTTATCATCGAGATGTGAAATTTGATGGGAATAATCCCACTATTCTTTATGGTTATGGTGGTTTTGAAATTGCCCTCAAACCAAATTTTAGTAATCTTATGGGAAGTTCTTGGTTAGAAAAAAAGGGTGTTTATGTTTTAGCGAATATTCGTGGCGGTGGGGAATATGGACCAGATTGGCATCAATGTGCTTTAAAAGAAAATCGACAAATTGCCTATAATGATTTTTTTGCCATTGCAGAAGATCTTTTCTCGAAAAATATAACCTCTCCGAAAAATTTAGGGGCCATGGGCGGGAGTAATGGTGGTTTATTAATGGGTGTCTGTTACACAATGAGACCTGATCTTTTTAGTGCTATCAACTGCATGGTGCCCTTACTAGACATGCACCGCTACCATAAACTCTTAGCAGGACACAGCTGGGTCGCTGAATATGGAGATCCGGATAAAGAAGATGGGGCCTATATTAAAAAGATTTCGCCTTATCAAAATATTTCAGAAAATAAAAAATATCCTGTTATTTTTGTTAATACATCGACAAAAGATGATCGAGTTCATCCAGGACACGCCAGAAAGTTTGTTGCTAAATTAAAAGACTTCGGACACCGTTACTATTATTATGAAAATATAGACGGTGGTCATGCTGGTTCTGCAAATTTTGTGGAAATGGCCTATAAACATGCATTGGATATATGTTTTTTCTGGCAGCATTTGAAATAATTGAAGGAAGTGAATTTATTCGTGATAACTAAAATTGAAGGCATCATTCTTTCTAAAATTCCTTTTGACGATCGTCATTTGATTTGTCATGTGCTTTTAAGAAATGGAAAAAAAATATCCGTGATGTTTTATGGAGGGAGAGGTGGAGGAACGAAACAAAAGTCTTCTATCTTAGAACTAGGTTATCTCATTCAAATGGAATTGCGTCCCACTCGCTCGACTAAAGATATGTTTCAGGCAAAAGAATGGAATCTTTCTTGGCACCATGACGAAATAAGAAAAGATTTTCGAGCATTCGCTCTTTTATGTTTTTATTTAGAACTGATTCATAAATTATCACCTGATGATAATCTCCACGATCCCCACTGGGCCGAAAACGCTGAAATGGTGGGATTATTTAGAGTATTAAGTAATGCCATTGTGTATTTAGAAAAATCCCTTAAAGACAAACGTTGTTTTCCCGTTGCTCAATCAGCGATTTTTTTGTCAAAACTTTTAATCGAACAAGGTCTTTTTCCAGAAAGAGAACATTGCTGTTTGTGCGGTGAAGAGTTAGTGAAGTTCAATGATATGCACTTGTATCCCGATGAAGGGGGCTTTGCTTGTCCACCTTGTATGAATGTACGTTTTAAGCATGGATTACAATCTGGTAGAGAGTTGTGGGAAATCATGGGACATGCGGCGAATTCACGTTATCAAGATATTGAGCCATTACAAATTGAATTTAAATCTATACCGGCCATGCTTTTTAATTATTTATGTTTTCAGTACCATTTTAATACTGAGGACTTCAAAACAAAGTCCTCTGTTTTTTAAAAACTGCACCACTTGAGTGGGGCTAGATTTAAGAAGTAATTTTCTTGTGAGTTACTTCTTAACTTTTAATTTTTCTTTTCTCGTTTTATTTTTAAATTTTCTTACATCTTTTAACGTTCATTCGAAGCTCTTCATTGAAGTAATCTATAAAAATATCAACGTGCTCTTGTAAAGAAGCTTGTGTTTTGGAAGTGTTCCATGACCTTCGAAAAAGACGATTCATATTCGCTCTAAACATCGCCAAAATTTGATTTATTTGAAAGAGCGGATCAAACGCACGCTGCTTCATTTCGCCAAAACCTGCGACTGTCGCTCTCTCTCCTTTATGTGTAAGATGACTTGCCTTTGGATAATTTTTTAAAATGATTCCCGGATACCTTTTGTGTTCATCAGTTTTAAAAAGGCAGTTGCTCGCTATATTTTCTCGAAGCTCATATAACAATCGATCTAAGGTTTTTGGGTGCAAATTTTGACGACGCCCATATTTTCTGTTTGAGATTTCAGCAATTTTCCCGAACGCAGGGATTTCTGCGACTCGTGCGCCTAAAATGAGGCGTTGATTAGGATCGATCACTACTGAAATAGAAACAGGTTTAAGTTTTGTGTGAATTGAAGCGATGAGATCATCGAACTGAATTTCAGAAATTTGATTTTTCTTTAATTTTTGAAGTAAGTTTTTTTGTGAACGACGTGCTTTTTCAGCTAAGTATTGTATTTTTCTTTCAATCGTTTTTGGGTGAAGTTTCAAATGCATCGCCATACGATTCATCGATTTTCCCGCAGTGTAGTCACGACGTATGAATTGATTCCAGCGCCGTTTTTTTTGCTTGTACTCCAGCTTAAATGTGGCAGTGGAATATTTTTTGCTACAAATCTTACATTTAAAACGCTGAATGTATTTGGCATCATCTTCACGAAAATAGTGACCGTCTTTCTTTTGAAAGAGAACTTGTTGATGGACTTTGCATTTGGGATTTGGGCAGCCTTGGTTCATGATGAGTGAATCTACAAGGCTTAAAATTAGAATAAAGAGATAAACTCTTAATATGATTTAATTAAAAATAGCTTAAAATCAAAGATTATATATCAAGAGTCAAAAATTGAGCCCCACTCAAGTGGGGCAGTTTTGAACTATTTCAATAACTGATATAAAGCGTCTGCGAATTTTTTTCCAGCAAGCACGTCACTTGGGTAGTGTACTCCACCAATCATTCTGTGAACGGCAGCATCTTCGGCCCTTTGAAGTAAAGCCACTCGTTTTTGAGGAA
>JAKLJM010000080.1 GCA_023151145.1 Bacteriovoracaceae bacterium
CTGGAAAACGTGCGTGAAAAGAAAGTAAAATAACCCAAACGATAAACGTCGATAAACGTGTTCGAAGTCCAATGGCCATCATCAGCGCAGCCACTAGTCCAATCGAACTTATAATATAAACAAATGACGGATCGCCCACTAAATTAAAAAGACCTGTCTTCCAAGGAATTTCGATTTTATCAATTAACAACCAACGCGGGATGATTCCACGATCCGAATAAAAAGCCACGACCTGTGGAAAGCGATTTAAAATATCGAAGAAAGCCAAGATTCCAAGGAGGAATCTCACTAGGGCAAGGGATCTAAGATCTAATTTAAAAATACTCGACATGCATCATCCTAAAAAATTGCGAAAAAAAAGGGAGCCCGAAGGCTCCCTTTCGTTAGTTACTACTTACAGAATTGTACATCTTGTGATGTTACATTTTGAAGCTGGTAATTAGAAATCTTTTCACCAGATACTTCGTAGTTTACTGCAGAACCACAGTGTTTCATTTGTTCTAGCATAGCTTTGAATACGAATTGGTTCGTCCAAGCTTCTGCTCCAATTTTAGCATAAGTTTGAGCAAATGCTTTATTGTTTTTACCGTAGTGCTTAGCAAGTTCGCTTGAAAGTGAACGAATTTTAGCAAATGCTTCGATTGATTCGCTTGTATAACGAGCTTTACAAGTCCCCTTGTCTTCAGCTGCATGACAAAGTTCATGACGATCATCACCATTGAAATAAGTTGCGATAGCGTTCGTCATTGCTTTTTGCATTAAAGAGAAAGTGAATGCTTGATTTTGGCCAGCGATTGCTTTCGTGAAGCTTGTACCTGCATCAAGTTTTAAGCTTACATTGATGTAACCTAATTCTTTATCAGATGGAGCTTTAACTTTTAAGTAATCAAGACCTGTATCTTGGATAACATCTTCAATCGCGTTGTTAAGCGATTTTGTGTCACCATGATCTTTTTCATAGAACCAGCTTAATTGAACTTTGTTATCTACAGATACTAAAGCACCATTCTTATCAGTTACCTTAGATACACCACCGTAGAATGATTTTACTCTGTTCTTATGTCTGTTCAGTAAACGGCCTCTTACTTCTCTTGAGTAAATTCCGTATTCATTATCAACAACTAAACCTTCTTTTAAGTTTTTGATGTTTGATAAGCTGTAGAAGTTTCCTTTAGAAGAAACAAACAATGACTTAACCGTCATAAAACGTCCATCGACACGGGGCATCAGTGGTGGACATCTAAAAATATAGTGAAATAAATTTTGTCTATGAGCGAATGGGTTAAGAAGCGAGAATTAAAAAAGTAAATAGGTATCCTCGCTAACTAGCTAAGTTCACGAAGCAGTGAGTTGAAAATTTTACATAGACCTTTGGCGCTAGTGAAATAGAGCTAGTGAGAATTCATGATCTCCATCAGCTTTTGGCGATAGACCTTTGCGTTTTCATGAAAAGTTGCAATATGAGTTCCATGGTCGCGAAGCCACCACCATTTTTTATCATGTTCAATTTTTTGATAAATCTCTAATCCAAATTTATAGGGAATAACTCTATCTTCAACACCATGAACGACAACTGTAGGCATCGTGAGGTGATGTAAATTTTCGGCCGTATGTGCGCCTGAAATAATTAAATAACCTAAGCCCCATATTTTATCGTGGGCCACTGCTTTGGGATTGATAAATGTGGAGTCTAAAACCAGAAGATTGATTTCATTTTTGTGTGGAAAAAATTGTAAGGCATTCAAAGCAATCGCCCCGCCTAAGCTTTGAGCGAGAACAACTAATTTTTTATATTTATTCTTTTTAAAAATCTTATAGCTATGACCAAGAAAAGCTAGCGCATCTTTTTCTACACCACTTGGACTTGGTGATCCCTCACTAATACCGTATCCTCGATAATCTCCCATAAAAACATCAAAGCCATAATCACTCATCCAAGAAACTACGCTAAAATGGGCCGAAATATTTTGAGCATTTCCATGAAAAAAAACCACCAACGTTTCTTTCGAAGGCTCTTTGGTTGGATTATGTTTTAAAAACCAACTTCCAAGTTTGGTTCCATCAGTAGCGACGATCACTTCTTCCACAACATTAAATCCCTGATCGGCTGGACGAATATAGAGATATTGATCTGGTTGATAGAGAATTTGCGAACAAGAAACTAAGAGTGATGCTAAAATGATTAAGATAATTTTTTTCACAATTTTCCCCTAATATCGCCAATTCATTTTTAATTTCCAAGCTTGATCATCCCAAAGAGTTGAGTGCATAACCTTAAAACCCAAAGAAAGATTACTTTCAAGATGATAATCTGATTCTAATGTCAGTTCGTTCCAAGATTGTTTTGGTTTTTGTTCTAATTTCTTATGCAAGACTCGAAAATTATTTTCAATAAGCCATGACCATTGATGAGCGATACTTCCAGTGGCCAACAAAACGGTTCTTCCCCCTAAATATGATTTGTCTTCTAAAGCGACAAAAGGAGCAAGAAAACCACCAACTAAGAATTGCTCAAATTTTTTTGCCAATCCTCCCCCAATACTCGCCTCTTGTCTTTTACTATATAAATCATCGTTGTGAAAAATATTCACCATCCAAGAGAGTTGAGGATCATAAAATGACCATGAATGAAGTGAGCGAAGATCAATCAACGTAAAATTTTGGAGAAATATTTTTGATTCCTTTTTTTTCCAAGAAAGTTCTGTGGCAAATAGATCAAATGATTGAAACTTTTCGTAACCAAGTGGACTATCAGTAAAATAATGTAGACCTGGTTTATAGGAAAGAGAGACATATGAAGATTTTTGGTTTTCACCAACACTTAATCCGAGCATTCGAGGTTTGTGCGCTTGATGGGGATAGGTCACATTTTCTTTTTGATAATCAACTAAGAAAGCAGGACTTTGACCTTTTTTGGACCTGGCCACTAATGTTTGGTGTAACCTTTTAGCTTGATCCACAGGTGCTGTTTCTAATTGTCCCTTCGTTCTAGCTTTTTGATAATAAAAAAAATCTACTGCCGTTTCTAGAGATTTTGTTGCTAAATTTTCAAGAGCATTAGCCTCTAGGTTTTGAACTTCAATGATTTTAAAAAAATCTAATTTTTCATTGGGAGTTAGTGAGTTAAATTTTATTTCAAAAGTTTTTTTCAAGCTATGACGAACAGTTAATTTACTCTCATCGATGAGCTTTGATTCATAGAGAGATTCAACTAATTCTTGTGGCAAATAATAAGCTCTTTTGTGCGGGCCTAAATCTTTATCTTGATAAGTCACTTTTAGTAATTGAAATAAAAGCGAGGAACAATTTTCATCCATAAAGTAATAATCAAAATAGGTCGTTTGATAAATCTCCCAAAGATGATTAAGAAAACGTTCACGTTCTTCATTGGTCGCCATTAAAGGATATTCAATTAAATCGCGGCTCTCATAAAAATTGTATTCATTTACTTTCTGATAGTATTTTGAAATCTCTACTAATCCGCGGTATCCCCCCACTAAACCTTTAACCGCCATAAAAAAACCAGACTCCGTGACGTCTTGCCAAGCGGAAAAAGCCACCGAGTAATCAAGTAAATCACTCTTAGCCTCGCCCCTTAGACGAATCAGCGTATGACCAAACATCGAAGAAGGATTGTTGGGATAACTAGAAGAGAAAACCACCGAAAGCGACTGAGCATTTAAACCTGCTTTCCATTTATTTAACTCTTCACAATCATCACTGGTAAGATCTTTAAAAAGTCCTTGTGCTTGAAGAAATTTTAGTCGCTCAGGAAAAACACAACGAAGTGGATACTGGAAATGTCCCCAAGCTTGATTCGGATTTTCACTAAAGGCTTTTATCAGTGCCAGGTATTCCAAGGAAGGTTGAAAAGATTTTGAAGATGGAAAGGTTGAAAGATAAAAGGCTTCGCCGTCAGCATGAATTTTATTGTCGTAGAAATGATAAAGATTTTGAAAACGAACTTGATCTTTTTGAGAGAGAGCTTCGAAGTTCGAAGCTCCCCAACTATATTTTAGAAATATATTACATAATAGAACACTGAGACTTAAGAGCTGGAAGGTTTTTAAGATTTTGATAAAGCTCTACTCCAGAAATGTCTTCGCGAGTTACAAGTGAAGAATAGTTTTGTTGTAACATTGTTGCAAAAGATTGCGAATCCTGACAACCAAAAACTTCTGCCATTGCTGTTACATACTCTCCGTTTCCAACAGCGATTTCAGCAACAAGAACTTCTTTGTTTGCTTCAACAAAGTGTAATCCTTTTTTCTCGTTATAAACGATTGAGTGTTTCGCACATCCAGATGTCCCTAAAGTCATCGCAATAGTGTTTGAAAACGTTCCGTTGATCATCGCTCTTGAGAACGAAGAAACCAAAGATTGTTTTGGCAACACTTGCCAACCGATTCCACAACCAGAAGACGAATCAGCTGCGTAAGTAGTTGAAGATGTGATAAGAGCTACGAAAAGACCGAAAATTGCTGTAAAAATACCTTTTTTCATCATGTTTCCTCCATAAAAAAGATTTCGATATGTAATAGGTTCTTGCAAAACTCAAAAAGAAACAATACAAAAGTTCCCTATGTCAGAAAAAATCATATTAGGTATTGAAACCAGCTGCGACGATACGTCTATTGCGATACTAAAAGGCGATCCAAACGTTATCTTAGACCCAGCAAGTGCTAGACCAACTTTGTTGGTTTTAAACTCATTTTCCCAAGAAATGCTCTTAGAAAAATGGGGAGGCGTTGTTCCTGAGATCGCAGCTCGCAACCATATGGAAAAAATTATTCCTCTTCTTCAAGCTTCTCTTAAGAAAGCCCATCTCGAGTTGAGCGATATCGATCTCATTTCAGTAACCACTCACCCTGGATTAATGGGGCCATTGTTAACTGGAATCACCGTCGCTAAAACTTTAAGCTTAATTTTAGAAAAACCAATTGCCTCAGTAAATCACCTCTATGCTCACTTGGAAGCCATTCATCTCGATAAAGGAATCTCTTATCCTTACTTGGGACTTTTAGTAAGTGGTGGACATAGTCTTTATTTACTAGTGAAAGATCCCTATTCCTTTGAGATCTTGGGCAACACCATTGACGACGCTGCCGGTGAGGCTTTTGATAAAGGTGGAAAAATTTTAGGACTTGGTTATCCGGCAGGAAGAATAATTGACGAACGAGCACGGTTTGGAAATCCTAAAGCCTACTCCTTTCCCATTGGTCTCATTGATTCAAAAGACGCCAATTTAAGTTATTCAGGTGTTAAAACATCGTTGCGCTTATTTATGGAAACTCATAGTGAAGGAAGTTATGACTTAAATGATGTCATTGCTTCCTATCAAGAAGCGATCGTTAATGCACTTTCGCGAAAGTTAAAATTTGCACTAGAAAAATTTAGCGATTTAACGGGTGAAAAAAATCCTCCCATCGTAGTTGGAGGTGGAGTGGCGGCCAATAGTCGTTTAAGAGAAGTGTTACAAAATCAATATAAAGATCGAGTTCATTTCGTACAAACAAAATACTGCACTGACAACGGTGCGATGATCGCTAACTATGCCCTTCGCACTTTTAGTTCGGCCATCTCTTTTCCAGAGTGCCTGTCGCTAGATCCTAAAAATCAATATGTCTCAAAAGAGAAAAAACTCTCCGAGCAACGAAAAGCGAAATAATATGAACGATACAATTAACAAGCTTCCCTTTGCCGACAAAGAATTGGGTCAGCATTTTCTTAAGGATGACAAAGTCATTCAAGCCATTTGCCACGACTTTAATGATAAGGCGCAAATAATTTTAGAAGTTGGTCCAGGGCCAGGTATCTTAACTAAACATTTAACTAAACATAAAAAACCTTTTTATGTGTTTGAAAAAGATGCTCGCTTTCCTGAAATCCTTAAAGACTTCGTAGCGGAACCAAATATTTTTTTAGGTGATGCTACAAAAATTGATTGGAATGAATTTTTAAAAGATAAAAAACAAGTAACAGATAAAGTTTGGTTAGTTTCAAACCTCCCTTACAATGTCAGCGTTCCACTTTTTATCTCTTTTCTCACTTGTGGGGAGATTGAATTTTTAACTTTAATGTTTCAAAAAGAAGTAGCGGGGAAAATCTTAAGTTTTGCTCAAAAAGAAAAAGATCGTGAGATGGGCTCACTCATGGCTTTAGCGCAAACTTATTTTGATGTGACTCTTTTGTGTAAAGTGCCTCCTGGTGCATTTATCCCTCCCCCAAAAGTTGATTCTGCAGTGTTAAGTTTTAAACGAATCACAGAACCAAAAATTCCTTTAGCGGAGAAAAACTCTTTCGAAAGTTTTTTGCGAGCTCTCTTTCAACAAAAAAGAAAACAAATGGGCAAAGTTTTGAAATCTAGTTTTGCGGAAGAAAAAATTCAAACGGTCTTAGCAGAATTGGCCATCGACAGAACCAGAAGAGCTGAAACTTTGAACTTAGATGAAGTTCATGCCCTGTATAAAGGATTTAAAGGATCAAACTCATGAAATATATTTTACTGACTACTTTATTTTTTTGTTCCACACTAGCTCATGCTAATTTCCCAGAATTTTTTGGAGCGTCTGCTACCACGTCTTCAATTGGCGGCCAAGGAAATTTTGACCAAGAAGATCCAAGTAACAATTATTATTTCCCTGCTCTATTAGGCTTTTCAGATAAAGTTAATTTTACCGCTGGAGCCAATTCAACTGCCACAGAATTTGAACCCATTAAAAACGTGGTCACCCAAAACTCTACAAATTCTAGCTCTGCCACTGAAGTTTATTCCAACGTGAATACTGATTATTTAAAATATTATAATTTCAATTTACATATGGCCTTACCTATTGGCCGTGAGCATTTAGGAACTCTAGGTGTATCGGTCTTTGGTCCTATTGGACACCTTATTGAAGGTGACTCTGGTCACCCACAGTCTCCTGAATATGTAATGTATCGTGCTCGTTACAAACGAACCTCTGCTTATGTCAATTTCTCTAAAGCCTTAAACAACGCATGGGCCATGAGTGTCGGGGCATATATTGGCTTTCAAGCTTCTGCTAACGCCAACTTAAATTTAGGATTAAACGGTACTCAATACGGAACTTCAGGAAGAGTAAAATCAAAAGTTGATCCCAGTCTGGCCGGACTTTTTTCACTGGCCTATAAAACTGACTGGTCGACATGGGGCTTACAATATCAGCAAGAAATGAAAAGTAATTTAAGCGCAGAAGCCAGCGGAGAGCTCTCAAATCCGGTAAACTTACCTTTTGTCTCTAAAGTTGATTCTATGCTCTTCTACGATCCACACACCATCAGAGCGGGATATATGCAAAGAATCTCCATCGTAGACATGGTGTTTTCTGTCGATTACCAAATGTGGTCAAACTACAAACCATCTAAAATTATCATCACCAAAGTTTCTGGAACTGTTGAAGGAAGCCGCGATTACGAAAAACTTAATATTCGCGACGTGATCGTTCCTAAAATTGGTTTACGCACATACCTCACAAATCGTTGGCGTTTAGATTTAGGTTTTTCTTATCGTCAAAGCCCACTCGATAGTGACTTCAGCGGTTCAGGAAATTCCATCGACACCGATACCTTCAATTACGCCACTGGAATCAATTATATTATCAAAATTGATGGCCATGATTTAGAAATTAACAATGCTATAGTTTATCAAGATCTAAAGAAAAAGACCGTAACGAAAACATCTGGACTAGAAACTGGTGCAAACGGTTTGAAAATTGGTTCACCTGGATATACTATTGATGGATCAGTTTTAAGTGCCACTGTTGGCCTTAAAATGAATTTTTAATATTTTGAGACAAATACAATGGGCATAAAGGTTATCACCAAAAATAAACGCGCTGGATTTGATTATTTTCTTCAAGAAAAATTTGAAGCCGGCTTAGTTTTACAGGGAACTGAAATAAAGGTTCTTCGTCTAGGTAAAGTGAATATTAATGATTCATATATAGCGGTTGATAGCTCGGGTGAGGCTTGGGCCTACAATATCCAAATTCCACAATACGAGTTTGGTAACATTCACAATCACCGCGAAGATCGCCCAAGAAAACTTCTCTTACACAAAGAAGAGATAGCAAATATTTTTTTTCAAGCTAAAGCCAAAAACCTCACGGTTGTTGCAACCATGATTTATTTTAAAGGCTCTCGTGTCAAATTAGAGATCGCTCTGGCCAAAGGTAAAAAACTTCACGATAAACGCGATACTGAAGCAAAACGTGACGTAGAAAGAAAAATTCAAAAAGGTAATTACGATTTTTAGATCTATTTCTTCTTACTGCTTTTGTTTTTCGATTTTCCTCCCATAAAAGCCATGATCATTAAGAGAAAGAGACCAACTCCTATTCCTGCACCTTGGAATTTTAGTACGTGAAAAAATGATTCATCAATCATTCCTTGAGTAAAAAATCCTTCAATGGCTCCAACAAAATAGCCTTTTGATAAGACGTTCATCCAGTCCAGTTGACCGACTAAAAAGAAACTTGGTCGAGTTAAAAGTCCCGCCACTGTACCGATAATGACTCCGATTAATAAAATGAAAAAAGATTTCATTTCACTCTCCTTTTGCTGTTAAGATAAAGCT
>JAKLJM010000081.1 GCA_023151145.1 Bacteriovoracaceae bacterium
CCAATGGGAGGAGGAGCCAAAAAGGATTATCACCTTTCTGTTGGAGGTGGTTATATCTTAAAAACCAATATTAGAAAAAATAACCAGTATGAAGATGCTCAAAAATCGACCATCACCAAAGTCATCCCCATGGCCCAAATTTTTATTGGTCCTGTGCAAATTGGTCAAGGAGGATTAACGATCAATGTCGTAGGCAAGCCCTTTTTGGGTGGATACATTAATCTCTCTCAAATGGGAGATAATTATTACGGTGTAGGAATGGCCCAAAGAAAAGAGTCATGGGCCTTTGGAATCGGTGCTAAAGTATTTGGTTTCACACTACAACTAAATCGCGACATCAATGGAAGAAGTCACGGGCATAAAGGTCAATTAAATTTTGGTAAGCTAATGATGTTTAATGAAGATTTGCCAATTCGATTAGGCGTTGGAGCAGAAATTTTAGATCAAAATCTCATGGATTATTACTACGGTGTAACAACGAACGAAGTAACATCAGAGAGAAGTTACTACTCTCCCACTTCTGCCATTAATTATTCGGCCAGTGTTTTTCCGGTTTTTAAAGTGACTGAAAAAATTAACTTAACTTCAGGATACTCGTTGAAGTTTTTAGACAAAAAAATTCAAAACTCACCAACCACACGAGGAAATAGAGTTGAACATGCTCTAATTTTTGGGGCGACTTATCTCATAAATTAAACTTTTTTAATTTCTATATGTGGGAGAAAATTTTAGTCTTAATACATCTATGATTTTTCGATAAGATGGAAGTGTGTGAGTATTATATAATTCATCAAAAATAACTTCGAAATTTATTTTTTCTTTGTATTCTAGCAATAATGTCACAAAATGCTCTATCACAATAAAAAAGATGGCCAGTGGAGAAATGGAAGAAGAAAGCTTATCTGGAAACCCAATGCCATTTGATTGTCCATGATGTTGTTTTACGATTATATCCACGCCCTGAGGAAGTTTGGGAATCCCCTGCATTAAGGTGGCCATTTTTTGAGCATGATTTAATACAATATCTCTTTCTTTCGATGTTAATTTTGAATTACTGACGAACTGATCTTTAAATAAAATTTTTAAATGATCTTCATTTTCTAAATTAAGATCGTGATAAAAACTCACCGTGTGAATTTTTTGAAATATCTGTTGTAACTGATCTCCGTTCCCCCAATCCATTTCAGGTAGAACATGATATGAAATCGCGGAAATCATTGCAGATCTTCGATAAGAATAACTCTCTTCACTTTGTAATAATTTTTTTAGGAGATTACCCAACTTATCGGCAGTTACTAATTGCTGTAAACTTTTGATGGATGTTTCTACAACTTGGATCGTTGCCTCAGATAAGCCAAGTTCACGCACGAAATGTGAAGAAGTCTGAAAAATCGATGATGAGATTTTAACTTTTTCGTCTATACCAGCGGCCGGAAATTCTCGTAATTTTATCAATGAATCTTTGGTGAATCCTTGATAAAAAATATCTCGTTCATCTTTTCGAACAAAAAGATGTGTCACACCTGCTTCACGATAGGTCTTTATATCGTCTTCACTAAAATCATCATTTTGCTTAAAGCGTTTTAAGTAGTCTTCGCCTTCTTTTTTATTTAATTTGATATACAAATCACAAGGTACAATCCTTAAACCAAGTAAATCAGCAACTGGGATGGGAATATAGCCTGGAAGTTTTAAATGAGCATAATCTTCACGTTTTAATTTTAATTTCTTAATCACCACACGGTTTAATTCTTCTAATATTAAACGCTCACCTATGGTTTCATAATTTGTAAAACTTTGATCATATTCACCAATAATAATCACCGGAGTCTCACGGCCAAGGTCATAAAGCTGATTGAGAACCTTGGTGGCAAAAGACTGATCCTCTTCATTGTTTTTTACAATAATGACTTTAACTTGATCATTTTGAATGATTTCATCCAGCGCCATTTGCACGTCTAAAAAGCTATAAACATGGGCCTTAAACTGCTCACGAAAATGCTCAGACAAAATTTTATTCAGCGCTTCTTTAGCAGTTAATATAATGACATTCATTGGAAATTCCGTAATAATTCACACTTATCTTAATGATAAACTAAAACCTAGAAATCTAAAGAAATATATTTTTTGCAAATTAGTTGCAATTTCATCTTTAGGTGTTTTATAATTTCAAACGCCTATTAAGGAAAAAAAATGAAACACGGACATAAATACTCCGAGGAAGACATTCTAGAACTTTTGAAAGAGAAAAAACTCTCAATCACGGGACCTAGAAAACTCATCTTGAAACTTTTAACAGCAGAACATGGACCTTATACTGCTGATGAAATTTTTCAAAAACTCCCTAAAGGCTCTTGTGACAAAGCTTCCATCTATCGAAGTTTATCGCAATTTGTTGACAAAGATATCGTACAAATCGCTCATCTGGAAAAAGACGTGGTTCATTATGAATTCAATCATCCAGATGATCACCACCACCATATCGTTTGTCGCCTTTGTCACAAAGTAGAAGTAATTCACGATTGCGGAATTGAAAGACTTGAGCGTACACTTGAAAAGGTTGGCTACACGAATGTCAAACATCGACTAGAGATGGTTGGGACATGTGAAAAATGTAACTTAAACAAAAATTCAAGGAACGGATAATGAAGATTTTACTTTCACTCATCGTAAGCACTCTCCTCTCAATTTCTTTTAACTTAAATGCAAAAGAAATGAGCTGGGAAGTGTTAAAAACTTTAGAAGTAGATGCAAAAACTAAAAAAAATAAAATGAGCAAGGAGCTTGAAAAAGCAGTTGGAAAAGAAGTGACATTAAAAGGATTCATGATGCCTCTTGAGTATGATGCCAAGGAAATCAGTGAATTTTTATTAATGCCTTACGTACCATCGTGTTTACATATCCCTCCTCCTCCGGCCAATCAATTAATTTTGGTAAAGATGAAAAAAGGAACAAAAGTTAAACCATCTTTTCTTCCGGTTGAATTAAAAGGGAAATTAAAAATAGAAGAAAACAAAGAACTAGAGTCAAGTTATCTCGTTGAAGGTTTTTCAATGAAAGAAATGAAAGAAAACTCGGCTTCTGGCGCTCAACCAGTTCATCCTTAAACTTCTAAATATTTCTTTAGTAAGTGCTTGAACTGGTAGTAATTGAAAAATTAACCTACCGTTAGGTACTTAGAAAGGAATATAATATGTTATTTAAAACTTCACTTCTTTCACTTGTACTCATTTCAAACTTTGCATTGGCAAAAAAAAATCTTCACTCCCACGAACATGGTCATGTTGAACTCTCAATTGCTTACGACAAAAATATCGCTGAAATAGAACTTGAAACTCCGGCCGATTCATTTTTTGGTTTTGAACATGCTCCTAAAAATGACAAAGAAAAAACTATTGTTGAAAACGCTCAGAAATCTTGGACAAATCTTTTATCTGAAATTGTTATCTTTCCAAAAGAATCTAATTGTTTAGTGTCAGAAATTGAATTCAAACATGTCCTTCAAGAAAAAGAAAGCCATTCTGAAGTAGAAGCTTCTGCAAAAGTAACCTGTGAGAAAGAAATCGCCGGTACAAAAATAGATATCTTATTTATTGGTAAATTTCCCCAAGCAAAAAAATTAAAACTTGAAGTTGTTGGATCAAAATCACAATCACTAATGCTTAAAAAAACAAAAGAGACCATTACATTATAATTAAAGGAAAACTGATCATATGAGTTTTTTAAAGATTGAATCCCTGGAATTTAAATACCCCAAAGGACCAACTATTCTTTCAATCCCACATTTATCCCTTGAAGAAGGACAAGGTCTTTTTCTCTATGGACCTTCGGGACATGGAAAAAGTACACTTCTCAATTTAATTGCTGGTGTTCTTGCCGTTACTAGTGGAGAAATCAGCATTGGTGAGACCAAGCTTCATCAACTATCTGCAGGTAAAAAAGACAAGTGGCGCGGAGACAATTTAGGTTACGTCTTTCAACAATTTAATTTAATTCCCTATCTTTCAATCTTTGAAAATATCATGTTACCTTGCCAATTT
Source organism: Bacteriovoracaceae bacterium (assembly GCA_023151145.1). Lineage (GTDB taxonomy): Bacteria > Bdellovibrionota > Bacteriovoracia > Bacteriovoracales > Bacteriovoracaceae > Bacteriovorax. The sequence goes on from JAKLJM010000081.1 coordinate 4,041, forward strand.
TCTAAAGAAAGAAAGTTAAAGACTTCCGACAAAGAAATTCACGAACTCATTGAAAGAATGAATCTAAGTTCATTTATCCATCGACCTGTTAAAGATTTAAGTATCGGACAACAACAAAGAGTGGCCTTATGTCGCGCTTTGGTTGGAAAACCCAAATTACTCTTGGCCGATGAACCCACGAGCGCATTGGACGAAAAAAACACCACTGAGTTAATGAACTTGTTAAAAGAAGAGAGAGCAAAAAATCAATTAACAACTATTTTTGTCTCACACGACTTAAGATTAAAGCCCTATTTTGATATTCATCATTCGTTGGTTGATTTAAATCAAAGTAAGCTATCTGACTCAAAAATGGAGGCTCAGAATGTTTAACTTTATTACTCTTCGCTCGCTAAAAAATAGAGCGTTCACTTCACTACTTTGTATTCTTTCAATCGCGCTTTCAGTTATGCTCTACTTAGGTATTCAGCGTGTAAGAAAAGGCGCTGAAGATGGCTTTACCCATACGATCTCTCAAACAGACTTTATCGTAGGGGCCAAAGGTGGGGCCTTAAATTTGTTATTGTATTCCGTTTTCCATTTAGGCTCCCCCGTTAACAATGTACGAATGAGTTCATATGAGGAAATTAAAAATTTACCAGGAGTAAAATGGACCATTCCCATGTCGTTGGGGGATTCTTATAAAGGTTTTAGAGTAGTCGGTACTGACCAAAACTTTTTTGAACATTATCGATTTAGAAAAGATAAAAAAGTTGAATTAATTGAAGGCCAAATTCCCAATGGGGTTTTTGATGTTGTCATTGGCGCTGAAGTGGCAAAAAGATTAAAGCACAAAGTTGGAGATGATATCGTTTTAACTCACGGAATTCAAAGCGAAGGACTTTATCATCATGAAAAAACACCTTTTAAAATTGTGGGGATTCTCAAAAACACAGAAACTCCAATCGATAAATCTGTCTATGTCACCTTACATGGTATGGAGGCCATGCATATTGGTTGGGAAACAGGAGTTCCTAGCGACGAGAGCATTGATCCAAATCGCTATCTTCCAGAAAATTTGGAAATTAAACAAATCACAAGCTTTATGGTCGGCCTAAAAAATCGAATCGCGATCTTAAAACTTAGAAGATTTATTGATCAATATGAGGCTGAGCCACTCATGGCCATCATCCCTGCTTTAACATTACAAGAAATGTGGCAAACACTCTCTTATGTAGAAAAAGTACTTACCTTAGTAGGATTGGCGGTATTACTAGTTGGTTTTTTAACCATAATCATTGCCCTCTACACTTCTATAAATGAAAGAAGAAAAGAGATGAGTATTTTTAGAAGTCTTGGCGCTCACCCTTGGCAAATATTTGGTCTTATTTTATATGAATCGTTTCTCCTTGTCTTTTTTGGAATCATTTTAGGAGTTATATTTCTGTATGGGTTTATGGTTGGATTAAAACCAATTCTAGAAGCCGAGTTTTCACTTTTTCTAGAAATCACTGCTCTTTCAAAAGATGAATGGAGTTTCATTCTCTTATTATTAGTCATAGCACCGTTAATTGGATTTATTCCTGGATTTAGGGCCTATAAAAACTCATTAAGGGATGGCTTAAGTTAGAATTTCATTTTTAATAAAATTTGGCCTCATTATGAGGCCATTTTTTTTAGCATGAATTGAATATTTTTTAACATGCCCTTTTTTCCTAATCGTTCAAATGAAGTTTTGGCATATTTTTTCTTATAAGAACCGTTACTCTCTAGACTTAATCGCTTAAACACATCTGCCAATGGTATGAGCAAAAATTCATTGATTAAACTTTTAGATTGCTCAGCTATTTGCAAATGGTTAGGTAGCACCTTCTTAAATATTCTCTTATTCCAAGGACAAACATCTTGGCAAATATCACAACCAAAAATCCAAGGTGAAGATTGATCATAGCCTGCGGGAGGATCACTTTCTTTAAAAGATTCAATGGTAAAGGTACTTATACAACGATTGGCCATGATCGTTCGCTGATCACTAATTGCCAACGTCGGGCATGCATCAATGCAACGAGTGCATTGCCCACAATGATCCGTTTCAAGACTTGAATTATCTAATTTTAATTTATGATTAAAAATAAGTGAGCCTATTAAGTGAAAACTTCCATGATGTCGGGAGATGTGCATAGAATTTTTACCAAACCATCCAAGCCCAGAACGAAAGGCTAAATCACGATCCAGCACGGGGTGAACATCTATCGCTAATTTATATTCTAAGTCTGGTATATTTGTTTTTAGAGTTTTGACAATATTAGATCCAATCTCATTTAAATATTCAGACAAGAGGTAGTGATAGTCGTACCCATCGTTGGCAAAAACATAACCAGCAATTTTTTTCTGATTCCAATCTGGATGATTTTTTATGAAATTTTCAATAGCAAATTTTTGTTTAGCATAATCAAAAAGAAAAACCAAAGCTGATTGCGAGGATGGCCAGAACTGAGTCAAGCTTGCGCGTTTCTCTCCTCTTTCATCGGCCAAATAATTTAAGGAACCTTGATATCCTGAAGTAATCCAGGCTTGATAATAATTATAAGTTTTAGGTTCTGTACTATCAGTATATCCCCAATCGACAATTTGATACTGTTTCAAATCTATCGAAAAAAGATCTTTCATACAAAACCCTGCTGACTCTTAAGAATTTGGAATTATTTCTATGGCACCTGTAGGGCAAGCCTCCACACAGGCCATATCCATCGCACAACGATTAATTCTATCAGCATTAATTGTCGTCGACTTTGATTCATCTTTGGTCACTGTCCATATGTCATGTGGGCAAACAGAGACGCAGGCCATACAGCTTGCACAAAGAGTACTATCAAGAAGTATTTTTTTCTTATCATCACTGGCTTCAATCAATCCTTCTGAGCCACCTGGAACTTTCGGGATATCTCGAATGATTTCCACTTTTACGGAATTTGAACTTCCTCTGGAAAAAAACTTACCATCTCCACGAGTTAAAACTAATCGATCACCATTTTTTAATTTCAATCGTCGTTTAACTTCTTCTAGGACTTGTTTTTGAAAATCAGGAAGCTCTTCCTTCATTTCTGTCACAAGAAAAGGACTCACTCCCCAATACAAACACATTCTACGAGCAACCTTTACTGTATTTGTCACTCCGAGAACTGGAATTTGTGGGCGAAACTGCGTAATTCTTAAACAAGAAGTCCCAGATTCGGTGATAGAGACAATTCTTTTGGCGTTAGTTTTTTCAGCAATCATCGAAGCCGCTACCATAATTGAAGATGTCACACTCGATAAGTCTTGATGACGAAGAAGTGGACGCTCTTTTGGTGTACGTTCTGCTTCTTGAACAATTTTATCCATCATAATAATTGTTTCTATTGGATATTTTCCAGATGCTGTTTCACCAGATAACATGACTGCATCTGTTCCATCCCAAACAGCATTAGCTACGTCTGAAGCTTCTGCCCTCGTCGGTGTAGGGTTTTCAGTCATACTCTCTAACATCTGAGTGGCCGTGATAACTGGAATCCCTTTCGCATTACATTTAGCAATAATCTGTTTTTGGATGGAAGGAACTAAATGATTTCCCACCTCAACTCCCATATCTCCCCTCGCCACCATAATCATATCAGTCACGGCCAATATCTCATCTAGGTTATCAATGGCTTGAGGTTTTTCTATTTTAGAAATAATGGGTACGTTTACTTTTAATGAGTGCAAGAGAGACTTCACTGATTCAACATCTTCTCTTTTTCTCACAAAAGAAAGAGCAACATAATCAACTCCTTCTTTAAGGGCAAACATTAAGTCATCGCGATCTTTATCTGTAAATGCTGGAGCTGAAACATCGCAATCAGGAAGATTGATTCCTTTATTACTTTTTAATGTCCCACCAATTTTAACGTTAATTTTATATACATCACGATCACGAGTAACTGATTCAGCGATAATAAGTCCATCATCAAAAAGAATACGAGCACCATCATGACAATCATCAACTAACTTTTCGTAGATAGTTGGTATAAAACAATCCTTGTATTCCGGATATTGATCTTTAAATCGAGTAGCTCCAATAACCCATGTACTGCCTGCTTCTAGTTTTAGAGGTTCAGGTAATTTATCAACTCGAATTTTTGGTCCTTGAAGATCTGCTAAAATAGCAACTTCATATCCTGTTTGACGACTAGCTTCTCTGATGTTTTGAATGACTTGATGGTGACCTTCATAGGTACCGTGTGACATATTAACTCGACAAACATTCATCCCAACGTCAATTAAACGTTTTAAAACATCGAGACTAGATGATGAAGGTCCTATAGTTGCTACAATTTTAGCTTTTCTCATGATATTCCTCAAAGGTGGTTACCCTTAAAGAATATCATGATTTTAGGTGGAGAAACTAGCTATTTT
>JAKLJM010000082.1 GCA_023151145.1 Bacteriovoracaceae bacterium
TTTTACTCAATATGTATCCTTAATTTCAAAAATCGGAAACGCTAATAATAGTTATTTAATAAATGAAATATTAAAAAATAACCAAGAATCAATTGTTAAAAAGTTATTAATACAGGAGAAATTAAAATGATTTTAAAATTTACAACGTCAATGCTACTTCTGTGTACATTGACAACAATGTCATATGCAGAAAGTAGCTTTAATGTTGCAGACGGAGTCTTTTCATGGCTTGGAAGTGGACATGATACTTTGAAACAAAAAACATCCGCGACATGTATAACATTCAATGACGGAGATGTAGAGTATATTGGAGCAGATGGAAAGATAAATTTAGAATTATCGGTTGATTCAAATAAAGTTGATGACTTTTTAGGCATAGGGGCTAGTGGTAGAGCACGAGCTGGTGCAATTACTTATTCAGCAAAAGCTGAATATAGTAGAGATTCTAAGGCTAATGACTTCAGTATTAGTTATAATTATATTGCAGAGTTCAATGACAAGAAAGCAGTAAAGTCAGCATCAATACATCCAAATTTTATTCATTTATTAGACGATGGCAGAGATCAAATTTCTTGGAAAGAGAGTTGTGGGAACGAGTTTGTGTTCGCGGCAGAAAGAGGTGCCCGAATTTTTTTAAATTTTAAAATTATTTTTTCTTCGAAAGCAGAAAAAGAAAGAATCGCTGCTGAAATAGGTGTGAAGGGGCCAGCATTTGAAGCCGAAGGAAAGTTTGAAAAAATTTCTGAGAAAATGGGGGCGAACACAAAAATGACGGTCTCCGCGTATCAAATCGGTGGTGAACCTGGTCAATTAGGTAGTATATTTTGCCGTGATTCAAACGAGCAAGATTGTAAAAATGAATCAATTCGTGTTGCCGATTGTAGTATGGGGGAATTGAAAAAATGTTTAAGTATGGTTTCTTCTTTTATGGCTTACGCAAATTCTGATTTTAAAAAGCAAATATCAGATACACAAAAATACTCAGTTTTAAAAGTCCATACACGTCCTTATCATATGCTCGGTGGAAAATTTCCTAGAGTAAATGATCAGATATCTGCAGTTTTTGAGAAAGAGGTTGGCGATTTAATTGAAGTTTTCAATGAACAATTAGGCAGTTGGATCTTTGCTAGTGACATGTATAAAAACAATATTCCAAGAAAAACAGTAGTTCAAAAAAATAATTTAGAACTATTAAAAGCAAAGTTAGGTAATAATACACATCTATTAGCTGATGCAATTAATGGGTGCTATGATTACGGTTTAAAATACTGTCAAGATAAGAAAAGCATCGTTTTAGAAAAAATTGGCTTTAATCCTGATGGAACTAAAAATTCTAATTATATTTCCAATGAAACTATAAACGTTGAGTTGCAACCTGTGATGCTCTCTCAGTTTTGTGATGCTCGTGAATCATCAACCAAATTTGCAACGACTATCGATTTTTTGGTTAAAACTGCAATTAGAGAGTTGAATGGAAAAGACCTTGATAAAGCGACATTGGGTTTACTAGAAGAAAAGTATAAGAATAATAAAATTGACTGGTGTAATAAGTTACAAGAAGACTTAAAGAACATCGAAGAGCTTGAAGTAAAAAATGTTGAGAATGTTAGCTTGGAAATTATTTCTACTTTAAATACATTAACTAAATTAACTGTTAAAGATTCTAGCATAGACACTGCGGACTATTTATTGAAATTAGATAACTTAGAAGAAATTACATTTGAAAATACAAATCTCTTGGACATTAAATTTATTAATAAAATGAGTGCGATGTCTAAAGCTACTTTTGTGAATAATAAAAAACTTAAAAAACTAGCTACTTTAAAGGATTTGACAAATTTAGAGAGTTTGATCGTTTATGGTAATGGTGCAAGTTTTGAATGTGAAATAGATAGCGGTGTAAAGTGTATTAACCAAGACTACACAACGCTAGTTAAGGTTTATGAGAATCAAAAATCAAATGATTGCTTTTATGGATATGATCTGTCAATTGATATATTAAATACAAATAGCAGTGCAGTATTAGTATCTACCGATAGTCGAGGAATCACAATGCAAACAAATCTTGCAACTTCAAACTGTCAGAGAGTAGGTGCTGGTTCCGAGCAATATCCATCCGGCTATTACTTCGAATATGGCTTAAGAGGTTTTTCAGTTCCTGGAATGGAGCCCGTTAGTGAGGATGTCACTGTAAACTCTAGAGTATTCATTTTACAGAGTAATCCAGTTGAAACGACATTATTAAAATTTTTTAAAAATGAGATTGTATTAACAACAGTTTCTGCTGTCACAAACAATGAAACAAGTGGACAACTATTAAGTCTAGGGTTTACTGGTATAAACGTTACACAAATTGATGATCGAAATTACCTGTTAACTGGAGGCTTTAATAAAGGTAGCCCAGTAAGTGCTGCTTTAGTTTTAAATGTTGATTTAGAAAATAAGAAATTAGAATTGGTTAAAGCTGGTTTATTAAAAATTCCAAGGTTTAAACATCAGGTTTACAAAATTGAAAGCAATAAGTATTTAGTTGTTGGAGGTACTTCAGGTTTTAATGCTGTTACTCAAAACGAATTATTGGATTTAGACTATTTTGCAACAACTGGTGAGAGAAATATTAATCCATTAAGTTCAAAAGTAGTATCAAATTTAAAATATGGAAGGCATTCATTTTCTATGGAGTTAAATAATAAAAATGAACTACTAGTTATGGGAGGATTTTCAACATTTCAAGAAAGTAGTGCAGCACTAGCTAAAGTAGAAGCAATATCATTAGATACTTTTAAGGTAAGACAATTGAAAGAATCGCTAAAAGTACCTAGAGGTGAAGCACAGTCTCTTACTATGAACGATGGAAAAGTTTTAATAATTGGAGGTTCTTCTGCTTTTAGAAAAAACATTTTCAATGAGGCGAAGCCAAATAGCCATATCTTAAAATTAAAACCAAATACATTCGCTTTGAATTCGATAGAAGTATTTGATCCAATTAATGAAAGCTTTTTTCATGTTGGCCAACTTGGTAAAGCAAGATCTAGGTTTGGAATATTTAAAGTTCAAGATAACCAGTATTTGGTTGCTGGTGGGATTGGAGCAGAGGATTCATTAAATACTCTCTCAACTGCTGAACTAATCACCATTATTGAAGAATAGTTTGTTCCTTGAGGCTGTCAAAATGTAAATTATTTTGACAGCCTTTTTGTCTATTTTTTAATCATATTGAATTTTTTTCCATTTCATTTTTACATATTTGAGCTATTTAATCCATCTTTGAGCCATTGGCACACATCTTGCTTAATGAATATTGATCACAATTTTAACGATTCAATATTCCTAATGGAGGATATTTGTATGAAAAAGATTCTATTTTCTTTGTTAACTTTGACAGTGCTATTTTCGGCGTCATGTGGAAAAAGTAACTCTACTAATACAGGCTCTACGGTTGGAACGGGGTCAATTGCAAACCCTATATTGACAGGATCTAGTACAATAAAAGATGCCATCAATAACAACTTGTTTTATTCTACAACTGGATCGACGTATCAAAAGTATAGTTTCGAAAGAGTGTCGGTGACTGTGTCTGATTATTGTTCTTCGAAATATATAACATGTAATTATGCAAAAACTAATTTAGAAGCAAGTTGGGAAGTTGGGACTTCATCTTCTAATTTACCTTCATTAGAAACTAAGAAAGCTGAGTTGAATTCAATTGTAGATAGAGCATCATCAGTTGATTCATCGATGTATTCTTATAATGGTGTCGTTGATATCTATACTACAGATGGAAAAGGTTATAGACTTAATTTTAGATATCCAATTTATGCTAACCCTATTCAAATTGTAGATAGATCAAACAATAAATATACTTATTTAAAAAATGCCGTACTTTACTAATTCACTCAATTGAAAATTCAGATCGAACCATAGAGGGACCCATTTTGGGTCCCTTCTTTTTTTTCCAGCGAAATCCATTATAATTATCTTATTAAACCTAAACATTCATGAGGAATTTTTTATGGCACAGTTCAGAACTGATTTACGAGATATCTACTTTAATCTTTTTGAAGTTTTAAAAATTCAAGATCATAGTGCTCTAGGTGAAAATGATCTAAAAGAAATTATAACTGAATATAATAAATTTATTGCAAACGAAGTTTATCCAACACGCACAATCGGTGATCATGAAGGTGTTCATTTAAAAGATGGAGTAGTGACAACTCCAAAATGTTTCAGAGACCCTCATAAAAAATTCTATGAAAATGGTTGGTACACATTAGGTTACAGCGAAGATGTGGGGGGAATGCCTGCACCTCATTCAGTTTCTTTTGCCTGTCAGTCCATTTCAAATTCGGCCAACGTCGCTTGGTCCATGTACTACGGACTAACCAAAGGGGCGATGGATGTTATTCTGGCGGTAGGTTCTGAAGAACAAAGAAGTTTATTTGTTCCAAAAATGATGACCGGAGAATGGGGAGGGACCATGTGTCTAACTGAACCAGGAGCTGGTTCAGATGTAGGAGCAGCTACAACGACGGCTACTCCAAACGGAGATGGAACTTTTAAAATTAAAGGCGTAAAAATCTTTATCTCTTCTGGTGACAACGATCTCTATGACAATATTGTTCATTTGGTTTTGGCGAAAACTCCGGGGGCACCACAAGGAACAAAAGGATTATCGCTCTTTATTGTTCCAAAATTAAAAATCGACAAACAAGGCAATAGTTTAGCTGCCAATGATGTTCGTTGTACAAAGATTGAAGAGAAAATGGGAATTCACGGTCAAGCAACTTGTGAATTAACTTTTGGGGCCAATGGAAATTGTGAAGGTGTTCTGATTGGTAAAGAATTTGAAGGTATGCAAAACATGTTCATCATGATGAATCATGCTCGTCTCTTGTGTGGAATTCAAGGTGAATCTCAGGCGAACCTTGCTCTTCAATTATCAGAGCAATATGTGAATGAGCGGGTGCAGTTTGGAAAAGAAATCGCTCATCATCCAGATGTAAAAAGAATGATGTTAAAGATGCGAGCAATGTCTCGCGGAATGCGCTCTCTGGTTCTTTATACTGGAGATTTATTCGATCAAATGCACCATGGAAATGCTGAAGTGGAAAATGAAATTGCTTTTTTAACTCCTATTTGTAAATCATTTTGTTCTGATGAAGGATTTCAAGTGGCGGTTGATGCTATCCAAGTGCATGGTGGATATGGATTTTGTTCAGAGTACGGTATTGAACAATTTGCTCGCGATACAAAGATCGCTACTATCTATGAAGGGACAAATGGAATTCAGGCCATCGATTTTACGATGAGAAAAGTTTTAAAAGATAATGCGAAAACGTTATTAGCAGTTGGTGCTAAGATTCAAAAGACTCTAGCAATGCCTGAAGCACAAGAGTTTAAGAATGAATGTGAGTACATCGCAAAAAACTTACAAAAAACTCAAGAACTCTTAACTAATTTCGCTGATCATATGAAAAAACAAAATACTGATGCAGTCTTAACTCATGCCACGAGTTTCTTAAACTTTGTCGGAAACTTAATTGTTTCTTGGCGATTGTTAGCTTCAGCGATTGAAGCAAAAAAGAAAATGGCATCAGGGGCCAACTCAGAAGAAACTCTGTATTACCAGAGCAAAATTGTCGACTTTAAGATTTTTGTCCAGCATTATCTCACTAGAAACGCGAGCTTAGCTCAGCAAGTACTAAATTTTGATAATGATCTTTCTCATTTGAAGGTTTAGGACTTTTAATGTTATTCTTTAGGGGATTAACAATTTAAAAATTAAAAGTTGAAACCCATGGATATCCAAAAATTAAATGAAGAGATTCATCTCTTCTCGCTTGAGACACATGGGAGTACGGACTACGACAAAGAAGAAAACTTTGTTATGGGCAATGACCCGACCGAATTTGCTCCCTTACGATTCTTACAAAAAAAATTTCCCGAGCTTAAAGACGTTTCATCTGTCTTAAAGCTCGGGTATGTTTTTGATTCACTTGAACTTTCAAATAATGAAAAATTTTCTGAATGGTACGAGAAGCAATTTTTAAAAAAACTACCTCGTTCGACGGCAAGAAAAATTTCTTTAATTTATGTTCCTAACAATAAATTGATCTTTGATCAGATTCAAGTTGTCCATAAAGCTTATGAAATACTTTCAAAAGAACAAATTATTCTCAATGGTAAAAACCTCCCAACCCAATTGGGTGAGTGGTACGTAAAGTGTATTTTTGGCTTAAAACAAATTAAATCGACGTCACAACGTGGTTTTGATTTTGTGATGGGTGATAAGCGCGTAGAAGTAAAAGTCGAGTGGAGTGATGTTTCTTCACCTAAGGGTGTGAAGCTTAAAAAGTCTCTCGTCGATCTTTCTGATTATTGTATTATCATTTATGTAGCCAAGAGCTTTATGATTCGTGAAGTGTGTTTTCTAGATTCTGAATATGTTTCGCGAAAATATTCTAGTAAAGGTCATACGATTTTCTTAAAAGACTCTGACGTTAATGCTTATTTCTTCTCAAAGTCTTCAAAGCATTTTGATAAAATCAACAACCCAGTAGTCTTTTTAAAATATGCTTCACCAGCTCTTGCGATGAAGTTAATGGAAAAACTCGAAAACGCATAAGCGAGAAAAGGTTCCTGACGTAGGCAGTTTCAACGAAACTGCAAACCTTTTCTCTGCGTTAGGATTAATCACCAATTTTGATAGAAAATCCTGCACCAGGTTGAGTGTTGGTAGAATTTTTATTCTTTTGGTTTTTTGGATCTTGGTGGTTCAATTGAATTTCCGCTAAACAAGTATCGTAGCCAATTTCACCTAACTTAAAAACTCTGCCCATTTTATCCGTACAGTTCATCGCTACCTTAGATTTCGCTGCTCCATCTTGTTTCTCAATTTTTTGCTCAGCAGGTGCAATTTTATCTAAGGAACTTTGATCAATAGTTCCTAAAATCTTCATGTCAATTTTTTTATTTTCTTCTTTAGCTTGCACATTTAGGTTTAAAAAAAGTGCTGAAGACAAAATTAAAGTCGTTAAAAATATTTTCATGGTTACTCCCTTAGTAAAGTTCATACTTAATTAAACGACACTCGAGATTACCATTAAAAAGTGGAATACGAGCTTTAGTTTGTAGACTGATAGATTTTCTCAGATCAGGCTTAGAAGTAAAAATGTATGCTCGGTAGCCTTTGAAGTTTTGTTTTAAGTTCTCACCATATTCATGATAAAGCGTTTTCAAATTTTCTTCCTCACCCATTCGTTCTCCATAGGGAGGGTTACAGATAACGATTCCCGGTGGATCTTCTATTCCGTGTATTTTAGTGGCATCTCTTTTGTTGAGCATGACGATTTGTTCAGGAATTTTTGCAGCTCGAAGGTTTGAACGAGTGATTGTGAGCGATTGTTCTGAAATATCAAATCCTAAAAACTGACCAGTTTCAAAATTTTGTAGAGCATCTATTGATTGTGAGTACACTTCGTTTATGTATTGAATAAAGAGTCTTTCCGCTTTTTTATCATTGATAAACCATGGATGTTTTAAGCAATCAAATGTGATTTGCTTTTTTTCTACATAGGGACGAACTCTTAAATATGTCGGAGCAATTTTTCCTTTAATTAATACGGCTTCAATTAAAATAGAACCAGACCCACACATACTATCAATAAAAATATCTTTATTAGGATCAAAGTCTGTCGACATAACGATAGCCGCGGCTAGATTTTCTCGCAGAGGGGCTTGAAAACCAACATCGCGATAACCACGATTAGACAGCGGTTCACCGCACATATCAATTAAAATATGAGCATTAAATAATTCACCTTTTTCTTTTTTCTGAATTCTTAAGAGAAATGAAATATCTGGATTCACGGTATCCACTGACGGTCTTTCTCCATACTTATCGCGAAAGTTATCAACGATAGCGTCTTTTAAAAGTTGAGAAAAAATCATGGAGTTTTTAAACTTATATTTTGAATCTATATCAAACAAAGTTTTAATCATGAACGTTTGTTTTAAATCAAAAATTTTATCCCACCATTTTTCTTTTGCTAGGGAATAAAGTTCTTTCTCATCTGCAATTGTGTAGACTTGAATTTCGTGAAAAACTCGCGAAGCGATTCTTGATTGCAACATCACTTTGCAGGCTATATCTGTTTCACAACGAAAAAAGACACCGCCTTTTTCTACAAATACTCTGGTAATTCCTAAATCTCTGATTTCTTTTTCGAGGAGTGATTCACACTCTTTGGGGCAAGAGGCAAAAAAGCCTGGTTGATCGTACACCCTTTTGTTTTCGTCGCGTTTCATACCTTGGTCCTTCTAATTTTAATAACAAGTTGGACTTATAGGTGTAAGTATTCAAAAGCGCAAGATGAAGTTAGAGACAAGTAATTTTTACAAGCTTTCTGTTAAACGCATCTCTTGAAAGTGTTTGGCTTTAATAATCAGGTCT
>JAKLJM010000083.1 GCA_023151145.1 Bacteriovoracaceae bacterium
GTTAGATCTATCGTTTCAACTATGACGTTCATTGCAGCTGGTGTACTTGCCGTTGTGATTTTTAGAAAATTAGGAGTGATCGCATGAACCAATCAAATATTAAAAACGCTATGGCCTCTTTAATTACCGGAATCGTTTTTATTTGTCGAAGTGGAGCTCGCTCAGGAAATGCCACATTAGAAGCTTTAAAATTGGGATTCAAAAAACCCGTCAACATGACCGGTGGCATGCTTCAGTGGAATGAACAAAAATATTCAGTAACCAAATAAAATACTAGATAAGAAAATTAAAATAAGGAGAACTTATGCAAATGGATTGGATCTATGCTTTAGTAGGAGGAGCCATCATTGGATTGGCCGTCACAATTATGCTTTTATTTAACGGAAGAGTTACTGGTATCAGTGGAATCGTCAATGGTATGTTAAAACCTACTGCAGGAGATTTTTTATGGCGCTTTACGTTTGTATTAGGACTTTTTATCGGTGGTTTAATTTTAAAAGTCATTAGACCTGAAGCTTTCAGCGGTTCATTAAATAACTCGACTGCAACAGTCGTTATCGCTGGTTTATTGGTGGGATTTGGAACCATTATGGGTAGTGGATGCACCAGCGGCCACGGCGTCTGTGGAATAAGTCGACTTTCAGTTAGATCTATCGTTTCAACTATGACGTTCATTGCAGCTGGTGTACTTGCCGTTGTGATTTTTAGAAAATTAGGAGTGATCGCATGAACCAATCAAATATTAAAAACGCTATGGCCTCTTTAATTACCGGAATCGTTTTTTTGGAAATTTTGATGCTTCACTCATCTTTGTTATGGTGGGTGCCATCATTGTTCACTTTATTACTTTTAGAATTGTCAAAAAAAGACACCATCCAGTTTTAGATGAAAAATGGCATGTTCCAACGAAAACAGAAATTACTCCCGCTTTAGTTTCTGGTTCCTTTATTTTCGGTTTTGGTTGGGCGTTAGGGGGAATGTGTCCGGGCCCGGCGATTACGAATCTTGCAAGCTTTGATATCACTCCAATTATCTTTGTCGTGAGTATGCTTGTTGGTATGTATCTTTTTAGATTTGTAGATGGTTTTTTAAAGCTAAATAAATAAGAAGGTTTTATGGACTTACAATATCTCGGTTACTTTGCTTCAATTTTTATGGGATTAAGTCTTGGCATGATTGGTGGTGGAGGATCCATTCTCACCGTTCCCATTCTAGTCTATCTTTTTAAAGTTGATCCAATCTTAGCTACTGCATATTCTCTTTTCATCGTAGGACTAACTGCTCTTTTCGGTGGAATAGGCTATCTGAAAAAAGGTGAAGTGGATTTAAAAACTGGTTTTATTTTTGCGATCCCAAGCTTTATTGGTGTTTACCTCACTAGAGCTTATTTTATGCCAAATTTACCAGATCCCGTTTTTAGTATTGGTGCTCACCCTATTTCTAAAGCATTGCTCATCATGGGTGTATTTGCCATACTTATGCTGCTCGCTTCTCTATCAATGATCAGAAATAAAAAAGAAACACAAAAAACTGAAATGAGTTCAACTAATAGATTTATTCTCATTTCTCTTGAAGGATTGATCGTTGGTGGAATTACAGGATTTGTTGGAGCAGGTGGTGGATTTCTTATTATACCTGCCTTAGTTGTACTTGTTGGCCTTCCAATGAAAATTGCCGTTGGGACTTCACTTTTTATTATTGCTGCCAAATCCCTCATTGGATTTCTTGGTGATCTTCAAAAACAAGCCTATATAGACTGGAGATTGATGTTAACAATCGCAGGAATAGCTATCATCGGATTATTCATCGGTATGTTTTTTTCGGCTAAGGTACCCGAGAAAACTCTTAAAAAAGGATTCGGTTATTTTGTCCTCATTATGGGCTCATTCATCTTGTTCGATCAAATTTCAAAAATAAATTAAGTTCTTAAATTCGAGTATCGCGCAATCGATACTCGAATAATCCCTTGAGTAAATCAGTCTTAGTAATAATCCCTACCATATGATGCTCTTTATTTATCACTGGCATTGCACTAATTTTTTCTTCAACCATAACTTTTGCAACCTGAGCCACCGGAGTGTCTTCTTCAACCAGAATAAGAATTGTTTTCATAATGGCATTGGCCGCTAAAAACTGAAAAGTCCCCATGGTTTCTACTTTTAAAAGATCGCGATCTGAAATCATACCGATGACAATACGTGAATCTTTTAAGACGGGTAGATGTCGAAAACCTTTTTCTTTAAAGATTTTTTGCACACTGACTAACGGCGTATCTATTTCAATGGTCAAAGGATTTTTTTTCATTAATTCAGAAACAATAACTTCAGAGTCATCAATGATCGCAGGATTTCGATTAAAGGCTTTGTCTCCTGAAACTAAGGTCTTTTCTAAACGATGACCAAATTTCTCTTTTGAGAGATAGTCAAAAAAGTGATTTCTTAAAATACCATTTGTTCCCAAGTAAAAACTCATACTGATCTCCCTTTTATTTATTTTATTCCTAATCACCCCCAAAGATCAACAAAGGGCTTTTCTGCAATATTTTTTAGACACTCGATATTTTTCATCCACTTTTTTTTCAATTTTCCTTTTTGATCAAATCCGTTCATTTCAAACACCTTAAAATCCTCCCCTCTTCTTCCTCCTCGTCCAACCATCTGAACCCAAAAATCACGGTGAGCGATGGGATAAAATAAAAAGATATGAGATAGCTTAGGTAAATTGACCCCATGACTTAGGCATGTCGTTGCGACAATAACATCAGGATTTTGGCCATTAGACATAATCTCCCGAAGATTTTGTCTAAAATTATTCACTTCTCCGCTCACACAACCAATGGCTTCAAATCCATGGCGCTGTAACCTTTCTACTAGAAAATCTACTTCTCTTCTAAATTGTAAAAAAACTAAAATCGTGTCCGTTGCTTTTTTGTTTTTTAATATATTCCAAAACTTCTTTTCTAACATTTGTTTTTGAGTTGGTGAGTAAAAGTGAACGGAATTGGGGTCTTTCTTTAAGCCATAATTGCCAACATCTAAAATGAGAATGGCTTCATTCGTGAAATGATGATCAAGGACTAAACGTTCGTAATGTTCTTTGGAAAAAGTTGCCGTTAGAGAGATTTGTTTAAATTGATAATTTTTTATTTCATAAAGTCGTTCTAGTAAAATCGGTCTAAACTCTTCTCCCCAATGAAAAAACAAATGTATTTCATCCACCACCACTACCACCTTTTCACGTTGCTGTTGCAATTCCTCAAAAAAACCATCGGGAATCATTTCAACAGTTGCGACAAAAAATGTTTTTTTTCCTTGCTCAATTCGCTGAATGAAATCACTAAAATCAATCGCTTTACTCGCTCGTTTGGTCATTGATTTTGAAACATCATTTATGAGCCTTTCTTCAAGTTCATCGGCCAATGCTCTTAGTGGTGAAAGGTAAAATATATGGAAGTCGTTACTGGTAAAAAACTCTAACATCAAAGAGGTTTTCCCCGCACCAGTTGGGGCTATAAAAAAAATTTCTTGGTAATCTTCCAATAACTTTGCAAAACTGTGTCCTTGATTCATATTAACCTCCTGATATTAGAAAGTTATCTCTGCATATTTTTTCGTTCTTTAAAGATGACTAAGTCCTTAATTTATGGGAATTAATTGAGGGATAAAATCAAAAATTGCCTAGTACCAAGAATAAAAAGAATTAATATGAATGCACTATTTCTCGAATCAACTGAAGAATTAACCGGCGACTTAGTATGCTCTCATTTAGTATCCTCTAAAGACACATATATTTTAACTCATCTTCATAACGTTATTAAACCCGCAATCGGTGATCAGTTAAAAGTCATCGTTAAGGATCAAGGTCTTTATTTAACAGAACTCATTTCTCTTTCAGCCGATGAAGTTAAACTTGAAATTAAAAAAGAATTAAAAAAAATCGAGCCATGGATCGATTTAGTTATTGGAGTCTCCAGACCTCAAACCACAAAAAAAATCCTTGAGCACGGAACTACTTATGGAGTTAAGAGTTTTCATTTTTTTATGGCGGAACTTTCTGAGAAAAGTTATTTAACCTCAAAAGTTTTTACTTCAGATGAAGGACAGGATTTGTTAAAGCTAGGTCTTTCGCAATCTGCTCGCTATTATAAACTCCCTCAAGTTAAAACTTCGCTCTTTAATCCGGCAAGTCAGTATAAAGATTTTGATTTTAAATTTATTTTAGAATTCGATGAGGCTAAAAGATTTACTGAAATTCCTTTGCCTGATTTATCAGGTGGAAAACAAGCCAAAATGGTCTTGGCCATTGGCCCTGAAAGAGGATTTCGAACAAATGATATTAATCGTTTCTTAGAAGCTGGTTTCCAAAAAGTAACCATCTCTGAAGCGGTTCTAAGGGTTGAACACGCCTTATATTCAAGCCTTGCACAACTGGAATTATTAACTAAAAAGTATTAAAATAGTAGTATGGAGAATGTATGATTTTAAAAATAGAAATATTATTTGATGAACAAGTGAGACCAAGCCTTGCGGCTCACGGTGGAAACGTTGAAATTATTGATCTAGATAACGATCGCCTTTTTGTTAGACTTCATGGCGGATGCCAAGGGTGTTCGAGTTCAAAACTCACATTAAAAGATGGAATTGAGCAATTGGTGAAAAAAAATTTCCCCAATATTTCTGAAGTTGTCGATTTAACAGATCACGAACAAGGTGAAAATCCCTACATGTAAAACATTGGCCTATATGGCCAATGCTTTAAATGCTTCACTTGTGGCTTTATTTTCATTTTCGTGACAAAAACTGTCTGTTTCAAAAAATTCTTTATTCAAATCATTTTTAATTTTGGGATTTAATTCATTGACTGCTTTTTTATAACGACTCACCACTCGCATTAAGCCGTTAATATTTTCATTGGTCGTTAAAAATCCCATATTGCTAGCACAAGACACTTTATCTAATTTGGCCATTTCAAAAACAGATAAGCCTAAGCCCATTTGATCATTTAATGAACGTAGCACTTGAACTTCCGCTGTTTGCGGTTGGCCCTTGACCCAAGTGGAGTGAATTTTAGATTCCGTTAAAGCTAGAATTGTATCACTAGGCTTACTTAGTTTATGTTTGGTATTAATAATAAAAAAATCAGCAGATGCTTTAGGAGCTATTTTACCTAGATAATTGTCTAAGCCTGCAATTCTTGCATTATTGAGCGATGCCATTTTTATCAATTCGTGATCACTTAAAACATTTTGGAGTTTTGATTGATTTATTTTTTTAGCAACTTTTAGTTCATAGAGCATCGAGCGTGTTCCACTTAAAGACCAGTCACTTCCTAAGCCCATCATTAATTTATTCTTTTTTGCTGCAACAATTTTTGCATAACTTTTATATAGCAATGCATTTGATGTCGGAGACCAAATAAGTGGCGTTGAAGATTTTTGCATCTGTGATAACTCTTCTTCATTAAACCCTAAACCATGAATGACCACACTTTGAGATTGTGCTAAGCCAAGTTTTGATAAAAGCGTCCACTCTGCTCGAGACATTTCATCTACACCTTCACCCAAATGAACATAAAAAGCCTTTGTTCTTTCTTTCCAACTCGTCGGTTGATTGGCCACAAAGGGAGACTGATTATCGTATTCACTTTTTAGTCTATTTGCCCCAGATGATTTAAATTTCTCTGTTCCTAAATTATGACTACCAAAAGCTTCCGAGGTAATAGGAAGTGCAGTAGATCTAATATTATCACTTCCATCTAGAGAAATTCTTTCTAAGTTTTGAGCCGCATCTAACGAGCAGGCATCTAATTCATTTTCAAGAACGCGCGCTTTTGATAAGCCACGTTTTTTCCCTTCTCCTATATAATATGGTGTCACTCCTCTAAAGGTAATGTCCCCAGAAGTTTCATCAAAGGAAGTTGAACCTTGAATCGTAGTTGTTCCTCCTAAAAGGGCTTTTATCTCGCCAAAACGTAAAACATGACAACGTTCTTTTGCCAAACATTTCACTTTTTGAGCTTCATCAATCATGCTCGAGCACTCAGGAATATCAGTATAAACTTTTTTATAAATTTCTTTTATTCCCTTAGTGTATGTCGATAACTCTGGCCATTCATAACGATTTTGAAAAAACTTATTCGTGCTCCAAAGAGGAAAAAAATTATATTTTAAATGGTTATGCCCATCGATGAGACCTGGAAAAAGAACAACTCCAGAGAGAATTGGACTAGGCAATAGTCTATTTGGTGAAGAGGTAAACACATCCTTAATCAAACCATTTTGCATGACAATTGTCGCACGTTTAAATGTGTCAGATTCATAATCTGCAATTTCCGCTTCTATAACAACTTCATCATCTTTACTAGAAATCTTACGCTCTCCAAGTTGCACAATTCCAGGAGCATCATTTTTTTCATCTACTAACATCCACTCACTATTTTGTGAGTATTCTTGATTCAATCCATAAAAATGATCAAATTGTTCGACACCATTTTTAAAATAAAAACGACGACTCATCTCTTTTGAGTATTGAGTTTTTTGGAGATGTAAATCTTGAAGTCGATTTTGACTTAAGCGACGTGTGACGACTTTATTGCTAACAGTATGGATGGTAGGATATTCAAAACGATCGATCACGGTATGATTATCGACATGATAAAGTGAAATTCTGTCTCGCGATTTTAATCCAGTCGTGCTATCTCCAATCACAGAAGAAAAATGAGCACCAATCGTAACTAAAAGAGGATATTCTTCTTTGGTTGGCTTTCGACCATTTAGTTCCGTGAACTTTGTTTCAAATTTTTCTTTATAATAAGCTTCGTTAAAATATCTTCCTACGATAAGTGCGGTTTTCTTCGCTCCAAGAATCGTGAATTTCGGATCATAAAGCGGAGTCCCCAAAGTCTCTACTTTTAAACTTGGCTTAAATCCCACTAATTCGCCTGAGAATCCTGGATTAGTACTTAGATCCATTGATTCCCCATCCAGTCGTGGAAAAAAACGATCATCGATACGCATACCAAAAAGATTTACAGCTGTATCACCAAAATTATAGAGCTCAATATAATCCCCTGCATCTACGACGCGTTTTAATTGTTTAAATTGAAATTGAGACTCACTCATAATTTCAGTAATTGCAATTTTTGGAATTGATAAATCTTTTGAACTTGGAACTGAAAAGTACTTAGTCTTTTTATAAAGTTGGTTTTTCAAAAATTTCGTTATTTCACCACTTTTAACAATGACGGTTAATTCATCATTAGAGTTTTCAGCAGATTGACTAAAATTATGAGAACCAAAAATCGTGACATTTTCATCAATCAAAAAAAGTTTATTATGGAGTTCTCCATTCATATTTGACTGATAAAGAGGTATCCCTGCTTCGGCTAATCTATCTTTTGTATTTTCGGCTTCAATCACCTTATTATTAAAAATCCCTTCCACGTATACTCTTCTAACCATCGAGTCATCTGTTGGATAGAAATAGCGAAACACTGATTTTAATTCACCCTTTGGGGTAAGATAGTTTTTTGCAGATTTTAAATTATTTTCTAAATCAGTTTTTATTTTTAATTTAAATTGGTTTTTCTCAACATCAGATTTAAATGTTTTATCATTTTTACCACCGTTATCTCTCACAACAACATCGGGATTTTCTCCAGGGTGAGGCAATAAAATAATCGGCGAGATATTTCTTCCAGAGTGTTTATTAATAATAGATGAAATAAGCATTTGATCAGCTATGGCAAAAGAAGAAAATAAGATTTCTGAATTGGCAGCATAAATCTCTTCAACAATTCTGGTTAAGCTTTTTACTTTTGGAGATAAAATGAATTCAAATTGGTGATTTCCCACTTTCACCACTGGATAACTCACTCGAGCACCAGATGAAACTAATTTTCTCATCTCACTATCATCTAAGGCTTCAATTCGCATGCCTGCATTGTCTTGTACCGAATAAACACCTTTTTTCTTAACTTTGGTATTACCCATAACAAGTTGAGTAAAATCTAAATTTAGCACTTTAACAGCATCTGGATTTTTTAGACTAATGGCCAACTCAACGTTTTCCACTGCTCCGTGATTAGTAGGATTGAATGAACCAAACCAGGCAATTTGATCATCAAAGATCATATATTTGTTGTGATTAAACATCGTTTCACAACTAGGTGTCCCATCATCTAGGATTTGTGATTCACTTTGACCGACACTTAAAAGATGTGATTTTAAATCATCGAAAAACTCTTTATATCCAGTTTTTCCACTGTAACAAAGATCTGTGGAAATTTGAATTTTCACTCCCCTACTTGCGGCCTCTTTAAGGGCCACAAAAACTTCAGCGTGATTGAATTGAAAAATTGCTAACTTAATACTTTTTTGTGATTTTTTAATGTGTTGAAGGAGAGCAGGAACCAAGCCAACTCCACCTGGATTCGTATAGGGTGGTAAATTAAAATAAATTTGTAGCTGATCACCCATTAATTGATTTTGCCCAACCAAACTTTCTGGATAGAGTCCATCTTTTTGAAGGACCTCTCTTGATAGTGATGACGGAAATCGTTCTACACTTGTTTGATTATTGGCCGTAAAAAAAGAACACCCCTGTAAAAGGAGTGTTCCGACGATAATAAAATGTTTCATTGTATTTTTAATCATGATTACCAATCTTATTTATTTGGACAAGCCCAATATGATTTTTTAGCAGGATCGTAATACATACAATCTCTATTTTTAGTTAAACCTGAAAAAATGCCTGGAGCTTTTTTATTAACTTCTGAGCGTAAATTCATTACTTCTTCCCAGCTTAATGAAACAGCTTCGCTAACATGTACAGGGTATGATCCACCTTTAGCGGTAAAAAATTGTTGAACCATTTCTTCTTTGGCCTTGTCATTAGGGCGATTCCAAAACCATTGATTTTCAAATTCATCGAAGAATGATTTATAAAGTCCAG
>JAKLJM010000084.1 GCA_023151145.1 Bacteriovoracaceae bacterium
CTCTCAAAAATTAGGTCAAGGCATGTGTAATTATTACAAAGGGTGATTTTTAAAGTTGCTTTGAGATTTGTTGAACAATTAGCTGTAAAAACTGGATTTACTTGAGTAGTTCAATAATGAAAAAAACTAAACTATTTCATTCCTGAAATACATTACTCGGTTTTAAGAAAAAATGTGGCCATTTTACATATTCTTTTCAGTGGTCAGGCAAAGGAGTTTTGATAGAATAATGGTGGTTTATAAAAGGAGATTTATATGGCTCAAGTGATGTCAGGTTGGATGACGAAAGTGACAAGTTTAGATTTAAAAATGTTTCGCTGTACGTTTTGTGATCTTCGAGTGGAAGAAACCCATAAAAGTAATATTTTTATTCAAAATGGTGAGTTGGTTTCGGCCAACGATCGACCAAGCTTAGGGTTTTTTATTAGAGTGTTTAATCGTGGAAAATGGTATTATCAATCAGCTACAGATTTTGATAAAATTCCACAGTATATTTACGACCTCATTAAACTTTCTGAAACAATGCCTGTTGAAGAAAATCAATACGTACCACCGAAAGATCAAGGTAATCATTTCTTATTAAAATATGATCAAGTTGCCGTGAAGAATATTTCACTGGATAAAAAATTAGCACTGGTAAAATCCTATCTTCCTTTGGTTGATAAGATTGAGTTTCTGAAAGAATCTCGTCTTCGTTATGCTGATATGTACATGCTTAAGTATTACAAAAATTCAGCAGGTACGAGTTTTGCCTATGATTTTAATCAAGCCGGTTTTGCCTTTGGTGGAACTTTGAAAAAAGGGGATTCTCTTTTTACCGATGGTCATAATGAATACTCGGCGAATTTTACTTCGCTTCATAATTTAGATGAAAAAATCCTCAAACATTTTCAAGAAGCTAAAGAATTTCTCGATGCTAAAACAGTTTCTCCAGGAAAATACAGAGTGGTTTTATCTCCTGAAATGGTTGGGGTTTTCACCCATGAATCATTTGGCCATAAATCAGAAGCAGATTTTATGCTAGGTGATCCAGAAGCGACCAAAGAATGGCAAATGGGCAAAAAAGTCGGCGCATCTATTCTTTCCATCGTGGATTCTGGAGCGCATTTAAATACTTCGGGTTATTGTCCAATCGATGATGAGGGGACTCCAGCAAAGAAAAATTATCTCATTAAAAATGGAATTTTAAGTGGAAGACTACATACGACGATCACTGCTCAAGCTCTCGGTGAAGAAGCAACAGGAAATTGCCGTGCGATGAATTTTGAATTTGAACCTATTGTTCGTATGACTTCAACTTATATTGAACCAGGAAGTGATTCGCTAGAAGATGTTTTTAGAAAAGCCGGTGATGGAGCACTTTACTTTGATGGAGTAAAGCATGGAACTGGTGGGAGTACATTCACCATTGCACCAACGAGAGCCTATCTTATTAAAGATGGAAAACTTCATGAGCCAGTGAGAGTGTCTGTTATTTCAGGGTCAGTTTTTGAAACGCTCAATAATATTGAAGCGATCTCAAATGATTTTGATTTAAAGAGCTCTGCCTTCGGTGGCTGTGGAAAAATGGAACAATTTCCATTACCCGTAGCAGATGGTGGTCCTTCGATATTAGTAAATGGAATGCAAGTTAGTTAAAAAAAGGAATTTTTATGCAAAATAAATTTGATGTACTTATTAATCGTGATGACTCACTGGCCATAGAAACTATTGCTGGAAAAATTACATCGCTTCGAAATGTATCAGTAGAAAAAAAAGGGGCGCGTATTTTTAAAGCTGGAAAGATTTATTCTTCTTCAGTGGTCGGTCAAACAGGTGTTGAACAGTTGTTAAAAAGCACTGATGAAAACGCCGTTGTTGGATTAGATTATAGTTATCAACTTCCAAAAAATGCCAAGTATGAATACCGAAGCCCTGAATACAAAGAATTAGATAAAGCGAAATTCGTCAACGAAGTTAATGAATTTGAAAAAGAATTAGCACCTCTTAGCGACAAATTTGTTTTCACTGGTAAACATAAAATTGAAAATTGGGAACAGCATTTAACTTCTTCTGATGGTGTGGATTCTAAAGTCCAGTTGCATATTAAAACAATGAGCTATATCTACAAAAAGATTGGTTCACCAAATTTAATGGATGGCTTTTTTTATACAGCAGGTGAGAATTGCGATGTGAAAAAATCATTTGAAAAAATTAAACCTTATCTAGAAAAATTTGATCAAGAAGTCTCACTTCCAAATGGTGAGTATCCAATTTTAATTGCAGATCCTGAAAGTGGTTTTTACTCTAAACTTTTAGAATCTTTTTATCCCCACAAATATTTTGAAGGCACGGCTCTTTATTCAGGAAAAATTGGGCAAAAACTTTTTCATCAAGATTTTACACTAGTTGATCATGCTTTTATTCCAGAATATGGAGTTGTGGCGGTTTGTGATCAAGAAGGAACGAAGCGATCTAACCCTGAGCACATACTGATTGAAAATGGTGTGATGAAAAATGTGATTGCCGATTTACGTTATGCTGAAAAATACAAAATTGCGCCTACAGGAAATGGTAAACGTTCTTTTGATGGAGCGGCTACGGTGGGATTTAACGCCGTTACGATGAAGCCTGGTAAAAGAAATACTGAAACCATACTAAAGGGATTAGATAAATGTATCGTGGCTTTAATGGCTTTTGGTGGAGATTTTACTGATTCAGGTGATTTTTCGACTCCTGTACATTTAGGATTTTTAGTAGAGAAAGGTAAGATTGTTGGAAAAATCCCTCAAGTCACGTTAACAACTTCATTAAATAAAATGTTCAATGAAAACTTTATCGAAATAGCGAGCGATGATTTTTTTGAATCTCATTATCATCCATCATTTTTTCAAAAAGTGAACATTCTCAACAATTAACTACGCATCGCAAAGGTTCCAGGAACCCTATTCCTAGGGTTCCTGGAACCTTTTTCGGGTTTATTCGTGGCGAAGAGCTACGATGGGGTGAAGTTGGGACGCTTTGTGCGCAGGATAGATTCCAAAAATAAGTCCGATCAGCACAGAGAAACCAAATGAGATAACGACAGATTGCGGGGAAACGGAAGTGCTCCATCCTAAGATAAGTGAGAGGATACTTGTAGTAGACCAACCGATGACGATTCCTAAAAAACCACCGATAAAACTTACGAGAACGGATTCTGTTAAAAACTGTAAAAGGATGTCATTGGTTTTAGCACCCACGGATTTTCTAAGTCCAATTTCACGAGTCCTTTCAGTGACAGATACTAGCATAATATTCATGATACCAATTCCACCTACAACTAGTGAGATGGCAGCGATTGCGGCTAAGAGAGTTGAAATGGTTTTACTACTTTCTGAAATGGCGCTTTGAAGCTCGGCCATATTAAAAATACGAAACGCATCTTCACTTTGTGAAAGAGGGACTTTATATCTTTTATTCATCACCTGAATAATTTTTTCTTCAGTTGAAGATAGTTGCTCTTTATTTTTCACTTGAATATCTAGGGATTCAACATAGTCCTTGCCAAACAATCGATACATTCCAGTTTGCACAGGAATAATGATTCGATCATCCATGTCTTGTGGTCCAGAAGTTCCTTTGACCGGAAGAAGGCCAATGACTGTGAAATTAACTCGATTAATTTTAATAAATTGACCAATAGGATTTTGATCAGCAAATAACTCTTTGGCTACTCTTCTTCCAAGAACTGCAACTAATGAGCGCTTTTGTCCTTCAGCTTCCGTGAAGAAGCGGCCAAAGTCTGGGGAGACGGAACGCATTTTTTCATAGCTTGGTGACACCGCTGCAATGGAGGTGTTCCAGTTTTTGTTTTGAAAGGTGACTTGTCCTCGACTAGATGAGCTGGCCGAGATGTCTTGAATTTCTGGAATAGATTTTTTTAGTATATCGATATCGTCAATTGAGAGTCGAATTCGTGATCCAGACTCTTGCATGACACCACCAACTCTTACATTTCCCGTTCTTAAGACTAAGAGATTTGATCCCATGGAAGAGAGTTGCTCTTCAATTGATTTTTGAGCTCCAGATCCTAGAGCTAGCATCGCTACAACGGCAGCGACTCCAATGAGAATACCTAGCATAGAGAGGAGAGATCTTACTTTGTTCGCTATCAAAGTTCGATAACCTTGAATAAAGTGTTCAATGATTTCTTTAGGGTGAAGAGCTGTGTTAGCGAGAGGATGACCAGAAGCTTTTAAAGGTAGTGATTGTTGAATCGGCTTAAAACGTTCATCGGATTGAATGACCCCATCTCGCAATTTAATAAGCCTATTTGCTTCGCGAGCAATATCATCTTCATGAGTGACGATTATAATTGTAATTCCCTGATTGTTTAGTTCACGAAGGATTTGCATGATTTCATGGGATGTCTTGGTGTCGAGATTTCCCGTTGGTTCATCTGCAAAAATAATCTTAGGGTTATTGATCAAGGATCTGGCAATGGCAATTCGCTGTTGTTGTCCACCTGATAATTCATTTGTTTTATGATGAATTCTTTCTTTAAGCCCTACTTGCTCAAGTAAGCTTTCAGCTTTGGTAAAATTATATTTACCTTCAGTGTAAATTAATGGCAGTGAAACATTTTGCCAAGCTTCGATTCTGGGTAAAAGATTGAATTGTTGAAAAATAAAACCAATCTCATTTCTTCTCAGTATTGCTAATTGATCTTCATTAAGTTTAGCAACTTCTTCATTGTTTAATTGATAAGAGCCACTTGTGGGAACGTCTAATAAGCCTAAGATATTCATCAAGGTAGATTTCCCGGAGCCCGACGGACCCATGATGGCCACGTAGTCACCGGGTTCTATAGATAAACTGATTCCTTTAAGAATCTGAATCTCGTTATCTCCCATGGTAAATGACTTTGTAATATTTTTTATTTTAATCATATTTAAATCGTGAATTATTATCTTTTACGTTGATTTGGCATTTTGGGACCAAACGGATTTGAAGAATTCGATTTCTCGTCTCCTAAATTGTAATTTTGTAAAAGAATGGTATCTCCTTCATTTAAACCTTTTATGATTTCGATTTTTCTTCCATCAGAAATACCTATTTCAACATTTGTATTTATTGGTCCTTGTGCCGAATTTGTGAGCACAGTGTTTTGTTCATTTTTAATTTTTAAGGCTTCAGCGGGAATCGTCAGTACATTTTCTTTTGATTCGACGATGAAGGTTACATTCGCGGTCATTCCACTGCGCATGAACTCTGGAGTGGTCTCTGGTCTCACATCTATGGCGTATGTTGTAACATTATTAGTTGTCGTAGCATCAAAGGCTAATTGATCAACTGTTGCTTCAATAGGGGCAGTGGGATAAGCATCTAAAATAATCTTAGCTTTTGATTTTAATTTAATTTGAGCAATATCTGTTTCATCAACTTGAGCCTTTACAGTTAGGTGATCTGACATGGTAAAAATGGCATCAGCATTTGTAAATGTTTGCCCGGGCTCTACGTTTTTTAAAATAATAGTTCCTGAAATGGGAGCGAGAACAGGAGTCGGGAGATAGAGCTCAGACCACTTTTTATACTCTTCTTCGCCTTTTGCTCTAGCCGCATCTAACATCGCAGCTCTTTCCGTTGAGCTCATCCAGGCAAGGATTTGACCTTTTTTAACTCGTGATCCTTCATTGATTAAAATAGAGTCGATTCTTCCTGCTACTGGAGCTTTAATTTCTAATCTGTTTTTAGGCTGTACAGTACCAGTGGCGAGAATAGAGATGATAATATTTTCTCTTTGAATTTTATATTCAGTGTAGCTTTCTTGTTTGTCATTCTTTCGGCTCCATAAAAAATATCCCAAAGTAATGACTACGATAATGCAGATGATGAAAATAATTTTTTTCACTTTATAGCTCCAGTTCCTATGCTTTTTTCCCAAGTGGCATGTGCAATTTTGAGAGTTCTTTTTTTAATTAAATAATCTTTTTGTCGATTAATTAATTCATTTTCAATGGTGTCCCAATCATCAAATTGCATCAATCCGTTATTATATTTACTACGAGCGATTTCGGCACGAGTTTTAGAAGCATCTAAAAAAGATTGGCTAGCTTTTACTGCTAGGTGAGACTCGATCAAGGTCGAGTGATTTTCTTTTAATGTTTTTATTAAATCCAAAAAATTATTTTGTAATGATTTTTCAGCTGTTTTTTGTGCGTAGAGAGCACTTGTTGAAGCATAATAATCTGAACCACCGTTAAATAGTGACCATGTTAGGCTTGTGCCTACTTGATAACGTTTTTGATCGTCTGATAAAAAATCATTTCCAGAATAAGCTACGCTGGCTTTTATATCCCATGTCGGTAACATATTCGATCTTATAGAGGTAAGCTGTTGTTCCTTTTGGTTTAAGGTCGCTTGATATTTTTTCGTGCTAGGATTTTCATTGATAAGATTTTGAAAATCGGGTGTAGCATTTTGAGGGGATGGAACATCTGGTTCATTGCTAATACTAATTTCCTCATTGTTCTCTAAACCAAAGAGCTTTTGTAGATGAGTAATACTGTTGTTGAATAAGTTATTAGCTGTTAAAAGATCTAATTCAGCTTGATCTAAGTATGCTTTAGATAATAGAACTGAGCCTTTATTTTCACGTCCACTTTCGTAGCGCAATTCAACTAAGCTCAAATTATCTTTGCGTCTTTTTTTAATTTCTTCAAACAGAGAGATGGAGTTTTTAGCATAAAAATAATCGGCAACTGCGGTATGAAGTTGAAAACTAAGATCGGATTTTTTTTCTTGTAAATTTGCTTGTTCGATAAGAACGGCAGATTCTGTTATTTTAAATTGAGCACGATCTTTAAAACCATTAAAAATATTTTGAGATAAAGTTAAGGCATTAGTATAAGTTTCACCCTCTGAAGTTGTGGTGAGGGATTTACTTCTGGTTTTATCAAAGGAAGTGCTAAAATCTAAATTGGGAAGAAAGTTACCTTGCGAGCTTTTTTGATCGGCCCGGCTTGCTTCAAGGTTATTTTGGCTAGACTGTAATTCTAAGTTTTGCTTTTCTAGAAGTAGAACCGCCTCATTAAAAGTCATTGTCACTTTAGCGTGTAGTAAAGAAGGAATTCCTAAGAGAACTATTAATGTTTTTAATCTTTGTGAAGTCATATTCAATAGTGATTGGTTGTGAGTTAATTCTCAAAAAATGGTTATCTCTATTGAATAATATTTCACAGAATAATGGAAGAATTATGGAAAATTATATTCCCCATTTATTTTTAAGGTAATTGCTGACCGAGATCATTTCCGCACTACTAAGTTGACGATTAAAGACAAGTATTTCATAAATTTCGCCTTCAAAGGCACTTGTCGGGTCACCAATTTTTAGAATGGTTCCTAGATTTGTCAAACCACTATCAGGAGACAGGTTTTGATTTATGAGTGAACCATTTCGATCATAGAGTTCTAAGGATTTTGGATCATTGGCAATGACAAAAGTGAAAATATCTTTTTTGCCAGCGACTTCAAAAAGTTGAGATCCACCATCCGTAAAGTTGGACCCTGTTGAACCAGCAGTTTTAAAGGTACTGACTCCTTGATAGAGTTCAAAATCTCTATTGACAGAAGCATCCACTTTTCTAAAAAGCATTCTGACATTGTCATTAGCATTATTTGCTTTCGCTGCAATAACAATGGATAAATGTGATAAACCTGTATAGTTAGGCTGTAGTGGTGAAGGGATAGTTCCACTTAGATAAGTGGTGGATCCAAACACTAAAGCTTGTTTGCCATTACTAAGTGTTGTGCGCGTTGGATATGAACCAGCAGTTGAATTTAAAATGAGTGTGGAATTTTTTCTATCAGTCATCGCGGTTACATTAAGGGAAGCCATTGTTAAATTCGCTGAATAATTCGCATCAAACCAATTGAGTAGTCCTGTTTGCACTGGAAGTGGATTTCCAAGTACGCTATAAAAAATAACTTTGCTTGCGCCAGTGTTAATAAAAAAGTTTCCGCTGATTGAAAAACCTTTATAGGGTGTAAGCTCATGTGCAACTCCACCGCAATTGGCTTGTTTAAAGAGTTTCACTTTGAAGGGAAAGTAAGTCGAGTTAGGGATTTTGTGAGCAGTGTTTGAAACCGAAGAGGTAAAGTTACTACAACTAAGTAAACTCGATTCCACAAAGCCGTTTAATGGATTATGATTCATTAAAACGAGTTGATAGGATAATGCGTCCCCTGCACTTGACTGACATTCGGTACCAGTCGGGTTAACTGATGGGATGTTGGCACTAGATTCACAATTAATATGAGAGAAAGAATAAGGTGTGGATCCAAAAGCAGAACCAAAAAATTCAGTATTAGCACATTTTGAATTAGTTAAATTAAAAGAGACAGAAGCGTC
>JAKLJM010000085.1 GCA_023151145.1 Bacteriovoracaceae bacterium
TTCAGGGGAAGAAATTCATATTGAAATGCGACCAAAAGAAGAGATTACAGAGATTAAGGGAGTCCAGATTGCTCACCCAGAAATCACTGTTTGTAATCCAAGTTTTGATGTAACAGATCACAAATTTATCACAAAAATTATTTGTGAGAACGGTGCGATTAATCCAGCCATTGCTGGAAGTGTTAAATCAGTATTAGGTGTATAAATGAAACGAGCTACAATAGATATCGGTTCTAATTCAGTACTTTTATTGGCTGGCCTTTATCAGGATGGTAAAATTCAAGAAATATTGAATGAGTCTAGGATTACTAGTTTAGGAAAAAACTTAGATGAAAATAAATTGTTTCATCCAGAGTCAATGGAAGCTACATTTTTAGCACTTGTGGAATATCGTGACTTGTTATTGGCAAACGGATTTAATGCCTCAGAAACAATTGTTACTGCTACTGAAGCCTCTAGAGTGGCAAGGAATGCAGAAGAGTTTTTCCTCAAAATAAAAAATGAATTAAAATTTTCAGTGACTAAAATTTCAGCGAATGGTGAAGCGTATTATACTGCATTGGGTGTTGTTACTTCTTTAAAAAAAGAGAACAAAAAAACTGCAGTTATTTTAGATATTGGTGGAGCAAGTTCTGAATTGATTAAAATACAACTAGAGCCCTTTCAAATTTTATCAACAGTTAGTTTACCCATTGGTTCAGTTCGTGCAACGGATTGGCTCAATGCAAAGACAATTGATCAAAAGTGGATTGATATTGAGAGAAGTTTTCCTTTAAAAGATTATCTTACCGATCAACTTATTTGTGTTGCTGGAAGTATGACAAGTTTAGGGGCAATTTATTTTCAGCAAGCAGAGTTTAATGCTGATAATTTAGAAGGAAAGATTATTGCAAACAATGATTTTCACCAATTCCTTTCTTCATTATCTCAAAGTGATACGCAAGAGCTATTAAAAAAATATCCCTATTTAGGTAAAAGAATTCATTCAATACCTGGTGGAGTATGGGTTGCTCAAAAAATAGTTAAGTTAGTTTGTTTGTCTGAACTATTAATTTCAACAAGAGGCTTAAGGTACGGAACTTTTGTTACAGGAGAGATCGATGGGAAATACACCTGCTAGTAAAAATTTAGACAATGTGACTTATTTTAAAAAAGGTACTGTTATCTTTGCAGAAGGGATGCCAAGTAAGAATTTATATATTATTAGATCTGGCGAAGTACGATTGCTTAAAAATAAAAATAATAAACTTTATACAATTTCAATCTGTCGCGACAAAGAAATCTTGAACGAAGTGTCGATTTTAACCAAAACCAATAATGGTTTTTCGGCCATTACAGAAAAAGACACAGAAGTAGTTTTGGTAAGTGAAAAAGATATTCACTCGCTTATTTCTAGTGGACCAGAGTGGATCGGGGAGTTACTAGGGACATTATGTGAAAGATTAGAATCAGTTCAAGAGGTAGTAGAAGAGCATCAATTAAAAGATACACTTAGTGAAAAAGAATTGGTGATGAGTAGGGAATTAGAGAATGAGTATTTGAATCTCATTCAAGTCTACAAAACGGCTAGGTAATAATCTAAAACGCTGAGTCTATCTAGATTTTTTAATTTTACTCAAAATTTCAATGATTTTGTTTTGAGCTCTTTTTGAATCTCTTTTTTCTGTCGGAAACGATGTCGTCATTACTCGATAAGCCTCTTCCGCATAATTGCGATCTGCCAAAGAGAGGAGTCTTCTTTGAAGGCTTCTTTCAACGTCTTTAAGTGCCATTCCTACGATAGGTGCAGTGACAAAACCGAAAATCATTTTTAATTCTTGGTCTGACAATAAACTAATATCAGAGAATGTATAACTATGTTGAGTAAGTTCTTCTGCTAGCTGAGGATTTCTTATTTTAATATTCTTTAGAAGTTTAACGCGTTCTTCTCTTGGCATATGTTGAAGCATCTCTATGATTTGAGCCTTACCATTTAAAAAAACTGAAGCGCTGTTGTTTTCCATTTAGATGTCCCTACTAAACATTAAATTTATTTTTTTCTTTTAGAAATTTCTGTCTGGCATTTTCTAAGGTTGTTTTATGTGATTCAACCATTTCATTAATTTCATTTTGTTGAGCTACTTTAATTTCAGACTTTTGTTCAGCATGTGTTTTCTTCAAATTCAACAATTCTTGTTCCATTCGTTGATTTTCATCAGAAACACTTCTGCTTTGGCGATCTCTAATTTCTACTAGCTTTTGTTCCGTTTCATTTTTTAAATTTGAAACTCTTGCGTCGTAGTCATTTTTGATTTTTTTAATTTCGTTTTCGCCAGTTTTTGACTCTACTTCAATTTGGCGAGCATTATCAGCACGAAGCTTTTTAACTTCTTCGTTGTGTCTTTTGCTCTCTGTCTCAATGTATTTTTGAGCTTTGAGCTCTCCTACACTAGTCATTCATTGCCTTCTTTAATAGTTTTTGCCAACTGTCTTGGCTAGATCTAAAATAATCATACCGTAATAAAAGCAAAAAAATGCAGGAGGAAAATATGTCCCTCAATAAAGGAAAAAAAGTTTATCTAGTTAATGGTAAAAGAACTCCCTTTGGAAAATTTGGAGGGAGCTTAAAAGATATTACGCCGGTTGATCTGGCGGTAATTGCTGCCAAGTCTCTGATTTCAGAAATAAATTTATCAGCGGAACTTATCGATCAAGTGATACTAGGCAATGTTGTCCCATCTTCAACGGATACAATGTATGGTGGTCGTCATTTAGCTTTGAAGTTGGGATGTAGGCAAGAAACTCCAGGTATCGTAATCAATCGCTTATGTGGTTCAGGTATTCAAAGTTTATTAGATGCTGCTCGCTTAATTAAATTAGGTGAAGCTGATTGCGTTTTGGCCGGTGGAACGGAAAATATGTCAATGGTTCCACATCTTACCTATGGTGCAAGATTCGGAACTAAGTATGGTTCATTAAAAAATGTAGATATGTTATTAGATGCACTGACTGATCAGTTTGTCGGTAGTCCAATGGCCTTGACGGCAGAAAAGTTAGCAGAGCAATTTGCAGTTAATAGAGAATCATGTGATTTGTATTCATTAGAATCTCACAAAAAAGCAGAGAAAGCGTATACGGATAATAAATTACAAGGCGAGATTGCAGCTGTTGCGATTAAAAAGAACAATATTATAAAAGATGAACATTTACGTTCAGACGCAACTATTGATGAATTGAAAAATTTACGCGCTTCCTTTAAAGAAGGGGGTGTGGTGACACCGGCAACTGCATCTGGAATTGTTGATGGAGCATGTGTGGCAATCGTTGCATCAGAAGATTTCGTCAATAAACACGGCCTACAACCAATTGCTGAAATTGTTGATGGTTTTGTTATTGGTGTAGATCCAACCATAATGGGTATTGGTCCAAGTCCGGCGATAAAAAAATTGTTAGAAAAAAATAATCTCAAAATGAATGATATTGATTTATTTGAAATCAATGAAGCGTTTGCGGGGCAAACCATTTCATGTCAAAAAGATTTAGACATGCCGATGGAAAAACTTAATATTTGGGGTGGAGCTGTTGCGCTCGGACACCCGCTAGCAGCAAGTGGAACAAGAATCAGTGTGACTCTTAGTCGGCAGTTACAAGATTTGAAATTGAAACGAGGAATTGCTTCAGCGTGTATTGGTGGTGGTCAAGGGATCGCTATTTTATTAGAGAGAGTATAAAGAATGATCGCTACTCCAGAAAAACCAAATTTAAATTTAAATGATTTGCAGGTATTCCGTGAATGGGTTTCTTTGAATCTAGATGGATTAACTTGGCAGGGAAGATTTAAAAAAGAATTTGAAAATTTCTGGGGTACTTTTTTTGAAGAAAACTTGTCGGCGAGTGAATATCTAAAGAGATTTGATTATTGCCAGCATGAATCTAAAATAGGTTCGTTGAGTTCTTGGTTTTTATGGCTGAGAGATAAGTTTTTATGTTATTTATTTGTTTATCAAAATTATTCGATCATGGAATTAGCGGATGCTGCCGGAATGGACATTCCTGTTATGGCAACCATCTTGCGCAATTTCTTTACGGATAAATTCCCTCATTTAGAAAATGAAATTTCTCATTATTTTTTAGTGGGAAATATTGCTAGTCCCAATGTAAATTTAACATTTGTAGAATTATCTTCAAGAATTCCTATTCACATTCCTGAAAATGGCAGCAACGAAGAAGAGATAATGCCTTCTATGGAAATTACGCTCTTTGAGGAGTGGTCACCCTTTCTTAGAAAAATGAAATCTGATTTTCAAAAGCAGCAATATGATTTAAGTAAAATTCAGGAAAAATTACACTTCATGAATCAAGTAAAACTTATTCAGCAAGTTTTACTACTTTTATTAATATTTGGTATTTCGATTTATTCTATTCGTTCAGTGAATTTATGGTACGAAAAATATTTAGCAAATAAAGTTAGTATTTATGAACCGAATTTATCTTGGCTGGATAAGAGTTTGCTCTTTAAGCCCAAAGAAAATAAACCAACTGCTGAATTTAAATTGAACTATAACGAAATTAAAGATTTGGCCAAAGGTGATCAGGTTACAGAATTTTTCGATCCCGAATCATATTCTGAAGAGTCTGAAGTGACATTAACA
This sequence comes from Bacteriovoracaceae bacterium, assembly GCA_023151145.1. Classification (GTDB taxonomy): domain Bacteria; phylum Bdellovibrionota; class Bacteriovoracia; order Bacteriovoracales; family Bacteriovoracaceae; genus Bacteriovorax. The sequence continues at coordinate 4,632 of JAKLJM010000085.1, forward strand.
TCCCTAGAAAGTATTCCCAAAGATTTGGGGGACGCTGATGCCGAGACGTCTCAGTATCAAGAAAAATCAGCGGGTGCCAATGGTTATCGCGAAACCAAAGATGGAAACGCTAGAGTCTATCGCGTAATGATGGTTTCAACGAATACGGTAAATACTAAAGAAAGAATGGATTTACTTTTAAAGCAATATGAAGTTTCACAAGTTGATAACGTTAAACCAGGAACTGATGTACCTGGAGGCGTGTATTATAATATCTTCGTTCCCAGAAAAAATTTAAAAGAATTTGTTGGTGATGTCATGAAAGTTGAAACGTCAAAACTTTATGAAAACACCACAACAGTCTCTAGAAACCCACCAGGAAAAACTCGCGTCTTTATTTGGGTGAAGAAAATTTAAGTCTACATTTGGCCATCGGGAATTTCATAGAGGCCTTTTAATTTTCTTAGAAGCTTATGACTTTTCCCTAGATAGTACCATTGTCTAACAAAACCAATCGTCATTGCGACAAAGAAACCCAAGACTACTCCAGAGTGAGTCGTTTTTTGTACAAGGCCTGTATCGTGAGCTCCCCCCAAAAGAAAAGCAATCATTCCTAGAATCAGCATTAAAATTGTCCAAGGAATTGTTTGTCTCTTTGAACGATCAGCTTCTTCTACAAATTTTTTAGTTTTTTCAACATAGGGCGCGAGATCGGCCGGAGGATTATCGAAGAGTTCATTTAAATTTGTTCCAGATGTAACAATGCTATAAACATTATTGGTCAAGCGTGCGACACCAATAAAATAGAACATCACAAAAGCCTGAGCGAAGATGGTATAGATGAAAGCTGGTATAGCTATTTGGATATGACTCATTGGGTAGTTTACCCATCCCATTGCAAGCAACGCAGTAAAAAGAATTCCAATAAACATAATTAGTATAAGTGATCTAAGTAAATACGCCATAGTTTGTCTCATTTAAATTGATTTAATTAAATTGTCAGTCTTACCGATATTTGTTACATATCATTCCTGAAATTATTCATAAACATTAATCTTATTACTACAAGGGTTTTCTTAGATGAAAGAAAACAATTCTCACTCAAGTGGTGGGCCAGGCGAGCAGACTCCAAAGAAACTTTTAGAGAATCCTTTCGTCGGTTCATTAGTAGTCCCAATCGCCATCGTTCTCGTTGGTGCATTAATCATTTTCGGTGTGACGAAAATGCTAAACTCAGAGAGAAACTATAGAGATTTAGTTCAAGAACTCCAATCAAAAACATTTGGTAACAAATGGATTGCTGCTTATGAATTATCGAAAAAAATAGCCACTTCACAAATACCGGCTGAAGACATTCCTTATGTCGTAAAAGTTCTTGGTGAAACTTATCAAGAATCACAACAAGACCCTCGCACGAGAGATTTTGCGATCGTGGCGCTTGGTGTTTTAAAATCAGAAGTTGGTCTCCCTTTTATTTATACAGCTTTGAATGATGTGGAAGCCAATGTGCGTTATCATGCGATTGTTGCACTCGCTAATATGCCAAAAGAAATGAGTATTGATTGGACAAAAGTTCTTCCGTTTTTAAAGAACGATGATCCAGGAATGAAGCAAGTCGCTATTTTAGCACTTTCAACTCATAAGGTAGCTCAAGCTGCTCCAGAGATTCTTGGGTTACTGACTGATTCGAATCATTTAGTAAAATATACAGCTGCAACAGGCTTAATTAATTTTCAATCACCTGAAGCGGTAGAAGTTTTAAAAGAGATATTGGCTTTACGTGAACCTGAAGTTGCCAACAAAACAAATTCTGTAGGATTGGATGGACAACAGGTGGCCAATTTAAAAATTGCTGTTCTTGGTGCGCTGCAAACGAATGACTGGAAAGTTTTAAACGATAGTTTAGAAAAGTTTTCGGAAGCGGAGCAGAATCAGCAGATCGCATTAAGAATGAAAGAAGCGTTAAATAAGTTGAAAAATTAAGAGATTATGCGCATAATCAGAAGTATCGAAATATAAAAATTAACAGCTTAACTTTCTCAACGAAGGTTAAGCTTTTTGTGTTTGAAGGTTACATATGAGCGAAGAAACAAAGCAAAGTTTAAATCGTCGTGAGTTTTTCAGTTACATTACAGTTGGGTGGGTTGCATTCACTGCAGGTGTTGGTGGACTTCTTTCTCTTGCATTTAGATACACGTATCCAAATGTAAACTTTGATCCTGAGATGGATTTTACAGCAGGATTACCAGCTGATTATGCCAGCGGTGTAGATGAAAGATGGAAAAACCAATACGGTGTGTGGATGGTAAAGCAAGAAGGAAAACTTGTTGCTCTTTCTAACATCTGTACTCACTTAGGTTGTATTCCAACGTGGCTTCCAGGTGAATTAAAATTCAAGTGTCCATGTCATGGTTCTGGTTACTACATGAGTGGGATTAACTTTGAAGGTCCAGCACCACGTCCACTTGAGAGATATAAAATCGGCTTAATGCCAGATGGGAAAATTAAAATCGATAAGACGAAAGTTTTCCGTTGGGAAAAAGGCGAGTGGGAAAACCCAGATTCATTTTTAAACGTTTAATATATTTTTAAAAAAGGTTGTAGCAATGTCAGGCAAAGGTTTAGCAGACAAGGTACGCGAAACACAGGTTTGGAAATCCATTTTTAGACATGGACCACCAACGAATGCTCGAAATAGAGCAGCGGTAATCGCGGGTAACGTTTTTTTACATCTTCACCCAATTAAATTAAAGAAGTCAGGGGTTCAACTTGGATACACATGGTGTATGGGTGGGCTTACATTTTTTATCTTTTTGGCGTTAACAGTAACTGGTCTTTTATTAATGTTCTATTACAGACCAACTGCTGAATATGCATTCAACGATATTATTGCATTAAGAGAGCACGTGCCTCTAGGTATCATGAGAGAGATTCACCGTTGGGGAGCTCACGCCATGGTTATCACTGTGTGGTTACACATGTTCCGTGTATTCATGACTGGTTCATATAAACCACCTCGTGAATTTAACTGGGGTATTGGTGTTGTTCTTCTTATTTTAACACTTCTTTTATCATTCACTGGTTACTTATTGCCATGGGATCAGCTAGCAATTTGGGCCATTACGGTAGGTTCAAACATGGCGAAAGCGACTCCATTCATGGGTCACGGTGGTCCAGGTGCAATGTTGGCTCAAATCGGTGACTTCGTCATGGTTTCAGATAAAAACGACGTTCGTTTCCAGTTACTTGGTGGACGTTTCGTAGGTGAGCCAGCGTTATTAAGGTTTTATATTCTTCACTGTGTATTTATCCCTCTAGTGGTTGGTGTACTTATTGCTGTTCACTTTTGGAGAGTACGTAAAGACGGTGGTATCTCAGCTCCACTTTAAGAATTAGAAGAATTTAAGGAAGAAAATTATGCTAAGAGAATTAGTAAATAAAATATCAGATCCGATTTATTCATTCCCGCTAGTAACACTCTTGTTCTACTGGATGATTAAATATTATAAAGTTGTTGGATCATTAAAATTTGGAAAATGGTTTCTGTGGGTATCAATTGCTTTATCAGCATGGTTTTTAGCAGATCCAAACTTCTTCCTTATTATTAAGACTCCAGATAACGTACCTATTGGTATCCTTCTCGTTCTAGTTGGATTCTTCACTTGGTTTGCCATCTATAAAGCTGCTCAAAACGACATT
>JAKLJM010000086.1 GCA_023151145.1 Bacteriovoracaceae bacterium
GTATTGATCGTTCCCGCTGAAATGCCTAAAGAATTTGTAGGATTAACATATATTGATAATGTCTGATTAGCTGGCAACCAAGCTAAGGGTTTTAATTGGCTCGTTAGTGAAGGAACATAGGCAAAACTCATCTTGATCAGTATAAAGAATAATAAAAATGATAAATATTTTTTCATTCTTTTTCTCCCTTGTTTTTAAAGGAGACAACAATCAGAACTAACACTAATCCTAATCCCATAAACCATAAAATAAATCTAAATGTCGTAGCGGAATCTCTTTTCTTTTGTAATTCAACTTCAGAATTTACCATTGGTAATTCTTTATTAGGATTTGGATGACTTTCAGTTTTAACATGAACCTTTTGCGGGACTTCAAATTGAAACAAACTCCATTTCTTTTTTTGAGCAAGTTCTAGAATCTTTTTTTCTTTAATATTTTTTAGCCCAGGAAAGTCTGGAAAAACCTTTGAAGAAAAAACTTTCTCACCATTTTGTTTTTCTACTTTAAAATCCCCTAGTGCCAAATTACTAACAAAGTATTGATTGTTAACTTTTTTAAGAAAGAGATTTTTCTCTTCACCTAAGACAGGCAATTCAACACTTTCAACTTTCATGACTCTGTCATTTAATTTTCCCCCCAAAAAATAAATATCCACTTGAGGAAGTCAAAGTTACTTTTGTCCAAATTTTGCCATTGCGTTCTTCAGTATTAATATTCGTCACAACACCAGAAACAAACGCTTCCGATTCCTCAATGATCTGACCTATGGAAATAGGGCGATATTGAGTTGCTTGTACAACCTTTAAACTTATGAAGAAAAATAATAAGACCAGTCCGTATTTCATACTTTTATTATCGTCATTTTCATTGGGAAACTGATGAAAAAAAGTCGTTTAAACTCTTAAATTCTCTATAGGACCACCCTGGTCTAACCATCTGTTTTTACAGATCTTTAGGTGAGTTTTAGTTGATGATGGGCGATTTTTTCAAAATAAGGATTTTGATCAATAACCACCACGGTGTTTTGATTGCCACATAATTGGTGCAGTAGTGTACTTAATGGGCCTAACTCGTGAATAGATAATCCACTGGATAAATTCTCGAAAATGATCAAAGCATTTTCAATTTTTGAGTTCAATAAAGTTAACAAATACAACCGTTGCCTCTCACCACCAGACAAAGAAGTTAATGAACGATCTAAAGATAGATAATCTAATTTCAATATTTGCATATAATCAAATATTCTTTTTCCTTTGGGAGTTAATCGAATATTCGCCAAAACTTCTGTTAAGGGTTTAGTGTGAGCTTCAAAAACAGTCATATTGCCATCTGAAATATTGGCGTAAAATGGTTTTAATTTTTTTCCCTGACATTCATCACAAACAAATTCTACATCTTCCATAAAATGCATTTCAACAATCTTCACTCCGCGTCCCATACAAGCTAAACACATACCTAATTCTGAATTTGAAGAGAAATGACCTTCTTTTAAATTCATCGTTTTAGAAATCTCGAGATTTGAAAAATGTTTTTTTACAAATCCTCCAAGCTCCGTATAGGTTCCTACTGAAGATCTTGAACTAACTTTATCAACTGAACCATTGATAATAATCACTTCTGAAATATCTTTATCGCCCTCAATTTTTTTAAATTTGTAGGGTGAATAAAATAATTTTGTCCCATTCAATTTTCGATGAATTTCGTTGGCCAATAACTCAACTAATAAGGAAGATTTTCCAACACCTGACTCACCATTCACCCAAGTGATGGCATTTTTTTGAATTTCTATTTTTTCTTTTTTTATATTTCGAATTTCTGCTTCGTGAAGAATTAAATATTCTTTTTTTGTAGGATTGGTTTTTTTAACAAGATACTTCTCAATTTCCATTTTTTTATAAGGACCTTGATAAATAATCTCACCACCAAACGCACCCGCATGAGGACCCATTTCGATGACTTCATCTGCAATTGATTTCATAAACTCGGAATGCTCCACCATCACAATGGTGTTTCCTTGATCTCTTAAGTCATACAGGTATCGCATAAGAATTTTTTGAGTTTTTAAACTTAACCCAAGACTTGGTTCATCAAGCACAAAAAGTGACTGAGATCCCCTATAGGACAAAAATTTTGAGAGTAGAATTCTTTGATATTCACTAGAGCTCAAAGAACGAACCTTTCTCACATTGGCCAAATGCCCTAACCCTAAATCGGTGCTCACTTGATAAAGATAATTCAACTCATTTAAACTTGTTCGAACTTTTGACCATTGAGGATGGTCTTCGGCATGGCTAAGAATTATATGTAGTTTTTTTTGAGCATCGTTCAAATTAGATAATAAAAAATCTCTAAAAGTTATTTTTTCTTTATTAACCAAAATCGCTAAATTACCCACTCGTTTTGATACGCGAGACCCAAGACAAGTCTCGCATTGCTCTTCACTTTGAAGTCCTCGAGCGTAAATGCGAATAGTTTTTTTATATTTTTTAGAATCTAAATAAGCCAGTAACTCATCAAGGCCTTCAAAGCTTCCCGAACCTTTATAAAGAAAATCCCAAACTGATTTTGGCAATTTCTCAAATGGTGTATCAATATCATATCCATGCTTTTTAGCTTCTCTGAGCATAGCTGGAATTAGGTGATTAAAATGAGAAAATCCTAGTACGTTTACAGCCCCTTCCCTTAAGCTTTTCGTGGGATCTTTTACTAATTTATTTTTGTCATAAATCAGCTTCATCCCATGCCCTTGGCAATCCGGACATGCTCCAAGTGCATTGAGTGGAGATAGTGCATCTGCTATATCACTTTTACCATCATCAACTTCATCACACTTTGGACATTGATGGATGAATTTACTTTCGAACGTGACACCTATTTTATTTTTCAAAAAATAAACGAAATATCGCTGCTCAATTGAAAAACCATTCTCATGAATTTTTTTAGCTAGCATTTCTGGATTTTCAAAATCCTTCATTTTTAATCGAAACACTTCCCAAAAATCATGACTTTCTTCAAAAGAGACAACGCCACTGTCACTACTTTCTAGCGAACGAGCTGGCAGCACACCACTCTTTATATTGGCCAGGTATTCTGACTTGGTCACAAAAAAGTGAACAACTTCATCATCCATTTTTTTAAGTTTTAATTTTTTAATCTTATCGTATAAAAAAACCGTATTTCGAATGGGGACAAACGGCACATGATGCTGACTACAGTAGTAATTTCCTAGGTAAAAGAAAATCTTTTGTAACTTATCATGACCTCCCAAAACATCGAGGGCCACTGGTCTTGAGTGAATGACTGGATTATGCTGAGGCAATCCCCAAGCCGGCAATACCGGGTACAACAAATCAACTTGAACGGTATGAGGAATTTCCCAAAAAAACTTCATATCCGTTGGTAATGAATTTATATAACGACGCTTAGATTCTGTGAGCAATGTGTGAAAAGCTAAGGATGATTTTCCCGAACCAGATGGTCCATAGACACATGTTATCTTATTCATTTGAATATCAAGATTTAGATTTTTTAAATTGTGAGTACGAACGCCTCTGAGCTTTATTTGTGTTTGAAAATTATCCATGGCCGAATTATAGACTGAAATTTTAGAAATGAGAGTAGACGATTGTTGTACTTAAAAAAAAAGCCCTCTTTAGATTTCTCTTCAGAGGGCTTTTTGCAAAAATATATTTCGAATAAAATATTATCTTTTTGAGAACTGGTATCTTCTTCTTGCACCAGCAAGACCAGCTTTCTTTCTTTCAACTGCTCTTGGGTCACGAGTTAAGAAACCAGCAGCTTTTAATTCAGCTCTTGATCCTGGAGCAACTTTTAAAAGTGCTCTAGCGATACCTAAACGAATAGCTCCTGATTGACCAGTAATACCACCACCAGCAACATTGATATTGATATCATATTTGTCAGCAAGCTTTAAAAGCTCAAGTGGTTGGTTAACAACATAAAGGTTTGTTCCAAGTTTGAAATATTCCTTGATGTTTCTTTTATTGATAGTAATTTTTCCGCTTCCAGCAGATAAGTAAACTCTTGCTACTGAAGTTTTTCTTCTACCAATTGCGTGTGTATCGTATGTTTTACCTTTTGCAGCCATATTTAATCCTTATATTACTTTAATTTGAATTGAACTGGGTTTTGAGCAGCATGATCATGATTCTCACCTGCAAAAACTTTAAGTTTAGTTAATTGTTTTCTTCCAAGAGTATTTTTTGGAAGCATACCTTTAACTGCTTCAAGGATGATAAGTTCTGGGTGTTTCTCTAATTGCTCTTTAGCAGTTCTAGATTTAATTCCACCAGTAAAGTTCGTGTGCCAAAAATAATCTTTTTGATCCCACTTACTTCCAGTGAACTGAACCTTATCAGCGTTGATTACTACTACGTAGTCACCTGAATCAGTGTTATATGTGAATTTTGGGTTAAGCTTACCTCTTAAAAGGTCTGCAATTTGTGTAGCAAGACGTCCGACAACTTGATCTTTAGCATCGATTAAGTGCCATGTTTTGTTAGCTTCTGCTGGCTTAAGTACAAATGATCTCTGAGTATACATAAAAACAATCCTTCAAAAAAGAATGAAAACTATTCAAATACAATTAGCCCAAAAAGGCAAGTGTTCTCCCTTTTACAGGAATATTGGGCCCAACGTCAAGCCCTATTTCGTGGATCTTTCAAGAAAAGAAGCTTAGCACAGAGTCATTTTTTAGGCTCTAAAAAAATCCAATGGATAAATGGAATCGCCCAAAGCTTTCTTGCTGTCCGTTACGAATTTTACGGTCTAATTTTATCCCATAATCGAAATCTAAAGAACCCACTGGGGTTAAAAATTTTAAACCAGCTCCAACTGAGCTCCTTAATTTGAGCGGTTTAAAGGTTTCTTGGTAAAGCCTACCTGCGTCAAAAAAGATCCCAACTTGAAAAACATCCGTAACATTATATCTTGGCTCTAATTTAAAATTGGCAAAATAAAGACTGTCTTGAACCACAACCTTTCCAATATTTTCTCCGCTCTCTACGACGTTTATTTCCGAATCTTCAAAACCACGGACCTCATCATAACCTTCTAACCTAAAAAGCTTAATAGAGGGAATATAGCCTTTAGTTTTTAGTACTCCATTGGAATTAAGCTCTGTGTTTCCGGAACCGTTAACGTAAGGCTCAGTAGCAAAATTTTTCTGATAACCGGCCGATATACTCATGGCCAGAGTCACATCCCCCATGGGGATATAAAATCGATTGCGACTAATAACTTTGAGGTAATTAATCTCTAAATCGTCATTTTGCATGGAAAAGAAATATTTATTCGCCCACTCGCTCGAGAGGTTAAAATAAGCTCCCTTTTTGGTATTGATCGCATCGTCGCGAAGATCCCAAGTCAACGAAGGAGTAATTGAACCAATAAAAAAATTGTCATTATCTTTGCTTTCAGAAGCATCAAACTGAACAATTCTTTCAAATTGATAACGAAGAGAGCCGATAAAGTTTTTTGAAAAACTTTTAGAAAGTTGAGGTGAAATTCTATAAATATCGGCATCAAATCCATAAAAACGTTTTCTTTGCGCGGAAGCTTGAGTTTCAAATTCCACCTGCGTTTTTAACAAATTATGAAAAGCATAGGGTTCAATAAAACTCGTTTTAAAAGTAAATTCAGGAAGGCGTTTATTTTCGGTTTTTCTTCTTAAATCAAAACCTGCTAAAGAGGTTCGTAAATTTGATTGCGCAGCAATTGAAAACTGTCGATTCATTCCTTGGACGTTATTGATTGTCACTCCTGCAGAGAGCTTCCAACCAAGATCTGTTCGATAACCTGGAGCAACCTCACCTAGTCCAAACTCTTTTTCTTTCACTTGCACCAAAATATTAGTTCTAGAACAAGTTGTTTCATTTTGATCATAGATAACATAAGGAGTAATCCTCAAGCTTGCAAAAAGACCTAAGTTACCTAGGCGTGAGTTGAGTTCATCTAAGATAGATGGAGTGATCACATCGCCCTTATTAAAGAATAGCTCGCGTTCAATAACTTTATTTTTAGTTTTACGAGTTCCTGCAATAATTAATTCGTTAAAACAAATTTTGTTCCCCAGCTCAATATTTGGATCGAACGAAACAGTTAAATCCGCCTTATTATATTTTAAGATTGAAGGGTCTTTAGCATTTTTAATATTAGCAAAATAATATCCTTCTTCTTGCAAGGAACCGACCACTCGCTGTAAATCGGGTTCAATCTCAACAACATTGAGAGAATCATTCACTTTATTAAGCATTCGATCTTTTATCTTCGTCGAAATCTCGTCGTTCACATTTTCTAAATTAATGGCCGATATTTTATACGTATCTCTTTCGTTAATATAATATTCAACGATCACTGACTTGTCTGGCTGAATGGTAGTAATCGGCTTTGAAACTTCGACTTGCACGTACCCCATTGAGTAATATTTCTTTTTAATGAGATCAGAAAAGACTTCAAAGAAATCTTTATCGTAAAAATGGCTTGAAGCCAATGGACTGACCTTACTTAAGAACAACTCATCTAATTGATCGGCATTAAGAACGTTCACGCCTTTGTAAACAATTTGGGATACAACAATTTTTTTACCTTCGATAATTTTAATAATTTTGTTTTCAATTTTTTCACCGAATTGATCTTTACCTCTTAAGCTTGTGAACGAAACTTTAGTGTCATAGACACCATTTTTTTCATAACTCTCTTGAATCAGTTCTCGAATGGACTGCTCATTAAATTCACCTAAGTCAATTTTGATTCGATCGTAAATTTTTGAGCGTAGCTCCTGCATGGTGAAAATTTCTACACCAGAGAGAGCAATGTTAATTCGCGAAGAGAGTTCAATACTGATAAATGAATCGATAGAAAGATTATCATCAGATACTTTATCCGTGAGTATAGATACTTTCGATTTAAAGTGACCAGCGTTAAAGAGCTCTTTTGATATTTGGTCTGTTTTCAATTTTATTGCTAATGGATCGAAGTCTTTTTTATAGAAATCGTAAAAGTATGGCTCAAATTGTTTTTTCACCCAAGGCTTACTTTGAATGGTTACCTTGTTTAGTTTTATTTTTCGATTACTTGAAAGAATAAATTCCACGACGACTTCATCCCCCTCAAAGAGGACTTGGGCACGAGGTTCAAGATCTGAAAGCTTATTAGAGCGAAGATATGTCTTTAATGTTTCTAAATTATTGCGAACGACTTCTTCCGAATAAATAGTACCTGAACGGAATTTAAGATCCGAAATGATTTCTTCTCCACTTAATTTAACTGGAGAAGTAAGTCTAAATTCTTTAATTCTTTTATAACCTTCAAATACAACCGTTAACTTCTGATTGTCTTCGTTAGACTTAACGGAAAAATTTATATAGCGACCAATAGCAATTGCCTGATCAAGCATGGGACGAATTTCCTCGCGAGTATAGGCTGAGCTATTTTCCAGTTTTTTACGAAAAGGAGTAAAGGAATCACACTTTAATCCTTCAGAGCACAGAAATTCAATCTCTCTTGCTTGAAGAGAAACCGTCACCAAAAAGAATGTTAAAAATACTTTTAAAAAGACCATTTATATTTCACATCCGCACCAACAGAATTTGAAGAATCACCCTCTTCTGAATCTGTGGCTTTTAATTCATAAACGCCTTCAACAGACCAGTTTCTATCGATATTAAAATTTAAATTCATTTCTTGTTTTTGCTCCAAACTACCACCAACAGTGCTTGATACTGACAAGTCTACTTTGTTAGTAATTTTTTTATCTAGCTTTATTTTCGTTGAAGATTTTAAGCGTGAAGAACTCGAATCACTTACCGCAGACTTGCCCTGAATAAGTTGAGTTTCATTTTCCTGGAACTCAGGTAAAACACTTAGCTTTAATCCCAAAGCAGAATTCAAATCTTCATTAATTTTAAATTGATCCACTAATAATGTTCCTAGCCCAACAGTCGTTACAAAACGACGATCTCCTGCATCTAAGTTTTTAGAAATATCGTTTGTTACTCCCAACGTTAGCAATGAAAGTAAATCATCCTGAGCCAATGGAGGTTCGGATGTTAAGTTAACATTCACTTTTTCAACTCTACCAGAAATCTCTAATTTTAAGTCATAGTCATTCAGTCGAGTCACTCCAACAAAACGAACATCGGATTGTCGATTTTTTCCTTGATCTCTAATTTCTACGTGCCCCTGAGAGAGGCTAAAATCATTACCTTTAAATTTAAACTTACTCACATTTGGCATAGCTTCAATACGTAGATTTAATTCTGGATTCTTTAAACTAGACGTCACCCCGCCGGAGCCTTTTAGATATACTTCTGCTAAATTGTTTTTCACTAAGATGGGATTAATAATATCAAATTGCAAATTCAAATTAATTAATTCCTCACCAGCTAAACCTTTCTCCTGAGGAAGATAGTTACTATAGATATTCAAATTAACCTTTTTTTCTTCTAAAAAATCTGCCGGATCATCAAAGGATTCACCATGCAAGATACTGACCTTACCTTTTAATAAATAAGGTAACTGGCTACCACTTAAGTCTCCAGCGGCATTAAAGGTAACTGAACTTTTTTTGAATAACGGCAAGGTTGCTTTATCGACTTGATAATTTAATTGAATTTTAGGAATTAAGTTATCAAAAATAAAACGCCCATCAGCCTTTACTTCGCCTTCACCAAAAAGACCTTTTAATTTTTGAAGAACATAATCGTTGTTGATTTTTTTGAGTCTTAAACTTAAATCGGTTATTGGTGTTTTTAGTTCTTTGATTTTTAAAAACGCTTGATCACTTTTAACTTCCAGATCTTTTACAATGATCCCTTTCCCTACAACGATCGC